>NZ_JBFUCL010000206.1:0-6806 GCF_056405255.1 Agromyces sp. P1_H4
CCCCGGTGACCGCCGGCACCGCCACCACCGCTGCGGCCGTGGCCGTCGCGGCGGGCGAGGCCAAGGCGAAGCCCGCGCGCACGAAGCCGGCGAAGACGCCGGGCGCCGCCCCCAAGGTGGGCAAGAAGGTCATGGACGAGAAGCAGCCCCTCTACGTCGAGCCCGAAGAGCGCGACGAGGTGACGGATGCCGCGGCGGCCATCACGGCGGCCGCCACCGGCGTCATTCCGCGCCTGCCCGCCGACGGCGAAGCGCCGCAGGCCGAGGCGGACGACGACGCCGCTGCGCCGAAGCCCGGCGCCGCGGCATCCGACCAGCTGACGCTCGCCGAACGGCTGGGGCTGCGTGCCCCGGGCGGTCCGCGCGAGGGAGACGACGAGCAGGAAGTGGGACCGACGCGATGAGGTTCGGACTCGTCCTCTCCGAAGCGGCGAGCGGCCTGCGCCGCAACGCCTCCATGGTCGTCTCGGTCGTGCTCGTGACGTTCATCTCGCTCACGTTCGTGGGCACTGCCGCGCTGCTGCAGCTGCAGATCGCGCAGATGAAGAACTACTGGTACGACCGCGCGCAGGTCGCCGTATACCTCTGCACGTCCGTGTCCACGGCTGCCGGTTGCGTCGACGGCGAGGCCACCGAGGAGCAGAAGTCCGCCATCGAGGCGCAGCTCGAATCCGACACCCTCGCGCCGTTCATCGACGAGTATTACTTCGAGGACCACCAGCAGGCCTACGAGAACTTCCAGGAGCAGTTCGAGGGCACGCCGGCCGCCGACTACGTGACGCCCGAGGTGCTCAACGAGACGTTCTGGGTGAACCTCGTCGACCCGTCGCAGGCGGCGGTGATCGTCGAGAGCCTGGCGGGACTCGCCGGCGTCGAGCAGGTGGTCGACCAACGCCGGTACCTCGACCAGATCTTCGACGTGCTCAATGCGGCGAGCTACACCGCCATCGCGATCGCGGCCATCATGCTCGTCGCCGCCGCGCTGCTGATCGCGACGACGATCCGCCTGTCGGCGTTCTCGCGGCGACGGGAGCTCGGCATCATGCGCCTCGTCGGGGCCTCCAATCGGTTCATCCAGACGCCGTTCGTGCTCGAGGGCGTGTTCGCCGGCCTCATCGGGTCCCTGCTCGCGGGCGGGGCGGTGATCGCGATCGTCCAGTTCTTCGTGCAGGGCTACCTCGCGAAGAGCCTGTCGTTCACGTTCGTCGACCTCACCGATGCGTTCCTCGTGGTCCCCATCCTCATCGGCGTGGGCGTGCTGCTCGCCGCGGTGTCGGCGGGCATCGCGATCACCCGATATCTTCGCGTGTAGGCAGGTCGGGGCACGTCCGCGGCCGACGGGCGGCGGATGCTGCGGCATCCGCTAGACTCGAAGGCTGCCCGGCCACCCGCCGTGGCGGCATCCGTCAGCAACGCACTCGAACGAAGGAGCACGCCGTGCCCAGGGAACGCGGTCAGAAGGTCGTCGCGACCAACCGCAAGGCGCGCCACGACTACACGATCGAGGACACCTACGAGGCGGGCATCGTGCTCACCGGCACCGAGGTGAAGTCGCTACGCGAGGGCCGGGCGTCACTCGTCGACGGCTACGCGTTCATCGACGGCGGCGAGATGTGGCTCGACTCGGTGCACATCCCCGAGTACACCGAGGGCACGTGGAACAACCACTCGCCCCGGCGGAAGCGCAAGCTGCTGCTGCACAAGCACGAGATCGTGAAGATCAGCCACAAGACGAAGGAGGGCGGCTACACGCTCGTCCCCCTGCAGATCTACTTCACCGACGGCCGCGCGAAGGTCGAGATCGCGGTCGCGAAGGGCAAGCGCGAGTACGACAAGCGCCAGGCCCTGCGCGAGCGGCAGGACAAGCGCGAGGCCGACCGCGCGATCTCGAGCCGGCGCAACCTCGGCGACTAGGCAGCAGGCTCCCAGCCGCCGTGTCGTCCCCGCGCGGTAGGCTCGCGTCGATGGAGACGTCGACGCGCATCCCGGTTCCCGGCACCTACAACTTCCGCGACGTCGGCGGCCTGCCGGCCGTGGGAGGACGCATCCGTGAGGGCGTGCTGTTCCGCTCCGACGGGCTCTACCGGCTCGGCGACGACGGTCGCGACGAACTCCGGCGGCTCGGTGTCGGCATCATCATCGACCTGCGCGACGAGAACGAGTCGCGCGCCATGCCCGACGACCTCGACGGCCTCGACGTCGAGGTGCTCCAGCTGCCCGTGTTCGAGGGCTCCGGCGCCTCGCAGGGCGCGGGCGGCATCTCGCTCGACGCGCTCTACGAACGCATCGTCACCCAGCACGCCTCGGTGGTGGTGAGCGCGCTCCGCGAGATCGCGAGCGCCGGCGACCGCTCGGTGGTGGTGCACTGCACCGCCGGCAAGGACCGCACGGGCATCGTCGTGGCCCTCGCGCTGCTCGCCGTCGGTGTGGACCACCAGGCCGTCGTCGACGACTACGCGCGCACCGAGGCGAACCTCGCGGGGGAGTGGCTCGAAGAGATGGTCGCGCTGATCGGCCACTACGGCGTGCCCGACACCCCCGAACTCCGCGTGCTCATGGGCGGCAGCCCGCCCGAGGCGCTCGAGGGCGTGATCGACACCGTCGAGCGCATGCACGGCTCCGTGCGCGAGTACCTGCTGGCGTCGGGCCTCAGCCTCGCCGACCTGTCAGCCCTCGAGCGGCTGCTCGTCGAGCCTGACGCCTGACGCCGCGCCGCCTGATCAGGCGGGATCGGCCGTGAACCGTGCGTCGACGGACGCCTCGATCACGAGCTCGGCAGGCGCGAACTCGGGGGTCGGCGCACCGCCGAGATCGGCCGCGGTACGCATCATCATCGCCTTGGGCGCGGCGGGCATCGGCTGCGCGCTGAGCATGCCGTGGTCGGCCAGTTCGACGGGAGCTGGCGTGCCGAGTCCGAGCGCCGACGCGTAGACCTGCGCCTTCGCGACGGCGTCGGCCACGGCCGCGCGCTGGGCGGCCTCCTGCACGCGCCGGCGCGTGGCATCCGTCAACCGCCAGTCGATGCCGGCGATGGTCAGCTCATCGCCGGTGGCCACCTCGCCGACCCACGAGCCGAGCCGTTCGAGGTCGCTGAACACGACCTCCACGTCGGCGCTGGCCTGGTGCACGACCGGGAGCTGCTTGCCCTCGTTGTTCCACGGACGGTGCGACCACACCCGGAGCTGGCCCGCAGACCACGTGTCGAGGGAACCAGATGCCTCGAGCTGTCGCACCTCGGCCAGCAGCCGTTCGTGCGCGCGGCCCGTGCGCGCGGTCACGTCGTCGCGCGCCGCGCCTGAGCCGCCCACCGACAGGGAGACGGCGGCGAGCTCGGGGGCGATGCGCTCTTCGGCGCGGCCGGTGACGGCGATCGTGGTCGGCATGGTGCCCCTCTCGGATGCGGGTGCCGGGACGACGACCTCGACGCCCGGCGGCCGCGGCAGCGCCCGGCCGACCTCAGCATACGTCCGGCGGCCGACGCCATCCCGGGCGGCGGGYACCCGGAATGTCCGAGGCGGCGCGTATGTTGTAACGWGTAAGGCCGCAGACCTTCGGGAATGCGCCGATTGGAAACTCCACAGCGTGCGACAACGGCTCGCCGAACCGGTCTCGACCGGGCGGCGTCACATGGGGATGATCGGTTTCGACATCGTCTGCGAACCCACGAGAAGCGGGCCGAGGATGCAGGGTTATCTCGTAAACGATCTCTGCGAAACAATAACTGCCAATAAGAAGCAGTCTGACTTCGCCCTCGCTGCTTAAGCGAGTGCGTTAGTCCGTCAGCCCGGGTCTGTTCCCGCCCCGGTCGCTGGCGTCATCTAGGGAACTTGCTGCGCGTCGTCGCCTGAGCGACGTGCGGGACTTTATCGGGCTGGGCTCGTCGACCTAGGTGCCTGTGGCAAAGGTCGGGGCCGAGTAGAACGCCCTCACAGGATGCGCCCGGAGAAGGCGTGGAATCACAGCGATGGACGGGGGTTCAATTCCCCCCATCTCCACCATCGGCCGTTGTCGCACGTTGTGGAACGAAGGCCGCCCCGCGGGGCGGCCTTCGTCGTCTGCGGGCCCGAACGCCCTCACCAGCCGCTGCGGGTGGGGGTGTCGCCGTCGCGGGCATCCTCGGGCATCGCCATCTCGGCGCGGAATCCCAGCAGCCGGATTGGCCGGCCGGGTTCGATGCGACTCGCGAGCTCGAGCGCGCCGGCGAGCACCACCTCGGGGTCGGAGGTCTCGGGGATCTTCTTGCCCGTCGTCTTCGTGATGAACGGGGCATAGCGGATCTTCAGCGTCAACCCGACCACGGGGCGGCCCTCGGCAGCGACGTCCTTCAGCACGTTGGCCACCAGCTCCCGCACCGCCTCGTCGACCTGCGCAGACGCGATGAGGTCCTCCTGGAACGTCGTCTCCCGGCTGTGCCCTCGGGCCACCCATGGCGTGTCGTCGACCTCACGTGCGCCCTCCCCGCGTCCGAGCAGTCCGTACCACGGACCCATCCTCGGTCCGAACTCCGGCACGAGCACGTCAGGCCCTGCGGCGGCCAGCTCGGCGACCGTCGTGATGCCGTGGGCGGCGAGGCGCTGCGACACCTTCGAGCCGACGCCCCACAGGTCCCGCGTGGGCCGGTCGCCCATGACGTCGAGCCAGTTGGCCGCCGTCAGTCGGAACACTCCTCGCGGCTTGCCGAACCCCGTCGCGACCTTCGCCCGCACGAGGGTGTCGCCGATCCCCACGCTGCAGTGCAGGTCGGTGCGGTCGAGCACGGCGCGCTGCACCGCCCGCGCATAGGCCTCGGGGTCGTCGGTGCGCACGCCGATGAACGCCTCGTCCCAGCCGAGCACCTGCACGGTCGCGCCCGGTTGTTCCCGAAGGGTCGCCATGACCTCGGCGGATGCCGCGGTGTACGCGTCCGCGTCCACCGGCAGGATGATCGCGTCGGGCGCCTTCCGCGCGGCGATGCGCAGCGGCATCCCCGAGCCGACGCCGAACTCGCGTGCCTCGTACGACGCCGTCGAGACGACCGCGCGCTCGGTCGGGTCGCCGCGGCCGCCCACGATGATCGGCTTGCCGGCGAGCTCGGGACGCCGCAGCACCTCGACCGCCGCGATGAACTGGTCGAGGTCGACGTGCAGCACCCACGGGGTCGGGCCGTCGCTCACGCCCTCAGTCTGCCGGTCGGCCCTGGCGCGAGGGAAGGCGTACGACGGTCAGCGCACCTGTGGCAGCACCTCGGCGGCGACGAGCTCGAGGTGCTCGAGGTCGCGGAGGTCGACGATCTGGAGGTACACCCGGTCGGCACCGAGGTCGCGGAGGCGCTGGATCTTCTCGACGGCGGCGGCGGGTGTGCCCGCGACGTTGACGTCGGCGAACGTGTCGGGATCTGCATCGATCGCGGCCAGTCGCCGCTGGTAGTCGGTGTCGTTCGTGGCGACGACGGTCGGCAGCGCCACCGAGGTGCGCAGTGTCGCGGGGTCGCGTCCGATCTGCTCGCACGCACGGCGGACGCCGTCGAATGTCTCGGCGATCACGTCCTCCGAGCGGAAGCCGATGTTGAACTCCGTGGCGAACCGGGCCGCGAGCGCCGGCGTGCGCTTGGGCCCGCCGCCGCCGATGATGAGGGGCACGGGCGATTGCACCGGCTTCGGCAGCGCGGGCGCCCCTTCGAGCCGGTAGTGCTCGCCGGCGAAGTCGAAGGTCTCGCCGACCGGCGTGGACCAGAGCCCGGTCACGATCTCGAGCTGCTCCTCGAACAGACCGAAGCGCTTCGCCGGGAACGGGATGCCGTACGCCTCGTGCTCCTCGGCGAACCATCCGGTGCCGAGCCCGAGCTCGACGCGGCCGCCTGACATGGCGTCGACCTGGGCGACCTGGACCGCGAGCAAGGACGGGTGCCGGAACGTCGCCGAGGAGACGAGCGTGCCCAGCCGGATGCGGCGGGTGTCGCGCGCCAGGCCCGCGAGGGTGGTCCACGCATCCGTCGGGCCGGGCAGCGGATCGCCGGCCCCCATGCGGAGGAAGTGGTCGGAGCGGAACCAGCCGTCGAAGCCGAGGCGCTCCGTGGCGCTCGCCTGGGCGAGCTGGTCGTCGTAGCTCGCGCCCTGCTGCGGCTCGGTGAAGATGCAGACCTCCACGGTCAGGCCTCCGCGCCGTCGTGCTGGGCGGCGGGCGATGCCAGTGCGGCGAGCACGGCGTCGTGCAACCGCCCGTTCGTCGCGAGGGAGCTGCCGTGCCACGGGCCCGGTTCGCCGTCGATCGAGGTGAAGCGGCCGCCGGCCTCCTCGACGATCGGCACGAGCGCGGCGAGGTCGTACGGCTTCACGTCGAACTCGCCGGTGATGTCGATGAGCCCCTCCGCGAGCAGCACGTACGACCACATGTCGCCGTAGGCGCGGTCGCGCCACACCTGCTCCGACAGCGCGAGCAGCCGGTCGAGGTATCCGGCGTCGCGCCACTGGGCGAGGCTCTGGAAGCTGAGCGAGGCGTCCGACAGCTGCTCGACGCCCGAGACGCGCAGGCGGCGAGCACCGGGCACGCGAGCGGATGCCGCATCCGCCGCTCCGTCGCTCACGCCGAGTTCACCGGCTGACGCGCTCGTCCACGCGCCGAGCCCGCGCGCCGCCCACCAGCGCCGGCCCATCGCGGGTGAGGAGGCGACGCCGACGACGGGAACGCCGTCGATGGCGAGCGCGATGAGCGTGCCCCACACCGGCACGCCACGGAGGAAGTTCGCCGTGCCGTCGATCGGATCGATGATCCACTGCCTGGTCGAGTCGCCCTCAGTGCCGAACTCCTCTCCGAGCATGCCGTCGCCC
>NZ_JBFUCL010000207.1:0-6767 GCF_056405255.1 Agromyces sp. P1_H4
GATCTCGGCGGCGCCCGACCGGTTCGCCGTCGGCGGCCGTGAGGCGACGCCGGTCCGGGCGTGGGCGGGGCCGTGGCCGGTGGTCGAACGCTGGTGGGACGCCGAGCACGCCAAGCGCGTGCACCGGTTCCAGGTCGTCGACGACGACGGCTGCGCGTGGCTCCTCGTCCGCGACCGCGAGGGCTGGTGGGCCGAGGCGAGGTACGACTGATGGGCCGGGTGTAGCAGTGGGCTGGAACAATCCGTCGATCCCGTGGTCGGACCTCGAGCGCAAGCTCTCCGACCAGCGGCGGCCGGGCGGCCCGCCGCTCATCGCCGACGGCGGCGACAGTCCGGCATGGAGCCGCAAGCGGCATCCGTACCGCCCGTCAGAGGGCCTCGAGGTGCAGGCCGGGCCGATCGTGCCCTACGCCGAGCTGCATGCGCACTCCACGTTCAGCTTCCTCGACGGCGCCTCGACGCCCGAGCAGCTGGTCGAGGAGGCGCACCGCCTCGGCCTCTCGGGGCTCGCGATGACCGACCACGACGGCTTCTACGGCATCGTGCGCTTCGCCGAGGCGGCCGAGAGCTTCCCCGAGCTCGCCACCGTGTTCGGCGCCGAGCTCTCGCTCGGCCTCACCGAGCCGCAGATGGGCGCCGCCGACCCCGAGGGTGAGCACCTGCTCGTGCTCGCCCGGCAGGAGGCCGGCTACCACCGTCTCGCCAGCGCGATCACCGCCGGCCAGCTCGCCGGGGGCGAGAAGGGCCGGCCCACGTACTCGCTGGAAGAGCTCGCCGAGCATTCCGGCAATGAATGGATCATCCCCACCGGATGCCGTAAGGGAATGGTTCGCCGCGCACTCGCCGCGGGCGGGGTGGATGCCGCGTGGCGCGGGCTCGACCGGCTCATCGCGCTCTTCGGCCGTGACCATGTCGTCGTGGAGCTCTTCGACCACGGGCATCCGCTCGACCAGGACGCCAACGACGCCCTCGCCGGCCTCGCCGAACGGGCGGGGCTGCCGCTGCTCGCCACGAACGCGGTGCACTACGCCACCCCGGGTGAGCACCGGCTCGCCTCCGCGCTCGCGGCGGTGCGGGCCAGGCGCAGCCTCGACGAGCTCGACGGATGGCTGCCCGCCTCCGACGGGCTGCACCTGCGCTCGGGCGCCGAGATGATGCGCCGGTTCGAGCGCTACCCGGGCGCGGTCTCGCGGTCGGTCACGCTCGCCGAGGAGCTCGGGTTCCGGCTGCGGAGCGCCCGTCCGCGGCTTCCCCGCCAGGAGGTGCCCGACGGCCACACCCCCATGAGCTGGCTGCGCGAGCTCGTGTGGGCGGGTGCGGAGAAGCGCTACCCAGGTCTCCCCCACCACGTGCGCGAGCGACTCGCCCGCGAGCTCGACGTCATCGAGCAGAAGGACTTCCCCGGCTACTTCCTCATCGTGTACGACCTGGTGCGCGAGGCGCGCAGCCGCGGCATCCTGTGCCAGGGGCGCGGTTCGGCCGCGAATTCGGCGGTCTGCTACGTGCTGGACATCACCGCGGTCGACTCGATCTTCTTCGACCTGCCGTTCGAGCGGTTCCTCTCCGCGCTGCGCGACGAGGAGCCCGACATCGACGTGGACTTCGACTCCGACCGCCGCGAGGAGATCATCCAGTACGTCTACGGCAAGTACGGACGGAACAACGCCGCGCAGGTGGCGAACGTGATCAGCTACCGGCCCAAGGCCGCGGTGCGCGACATGGCGAAGGCGCTCGGCTACTCCACCGGGCAGCAGGACGCCTGGTCACGACAGGTCGAGCGGTGGGGCGCGGTGGTCTCCACCGACGACCACGACATCCCCGCGCCCGTCGTCGAGCTCGCCGAGCAGCTGCTCACGTTCCCCCGCCACCTCGGCATCCACTCGGGGGGCATGGTGCTCACCGATCGCCCGGTCGGCGAGGTGTGCCCCATCGAGCACGCCCGCAAGGAGAACCGCACGGTTCTGCAGTGGGATAAGGACGACTGCGCCTGGATGGGCCTCGTGAAGTTCGACCTGCTGGGGCTCGGCATGCTCGCCGCCCTGCAGTACACGTTCGACCTCATCCGCGAGCACACCGGTGAGCAGTGGGAGCTGGCCACCATCCCGAAAGAAGAGGCTGCCGTCTACGACATGCTCTGCCGCGCCGACTCGATCGGGGTCTTCCAGGTCGAGAGCCGCGCACAGATGGGTACCCTTCCCAGGCTGCAGCCCCGCTGCTTCTACGACCTCGTGGTCGAGATCGCCCTCATCCGGCCCGGCCCAGTGCAGGGCGGCGCCGTGCACCCCTACATCCGCCGGCGCACCGGCGAGGAGCCCGTCACCTACCTGCATCCCAACCTCGAACCCGTGCTCGCCCGCACGCTGGGCGTGCCGCTCTTCCAGGAGCAGCTCATGCAGATGGCCGTCGCCGTGGGCAACTGCAGCGCCGCCGACGCCGACCTGCTGCGCCGGGCGATGGGCTCCAAGCGCGGCGTCGAGAAGATCGAGCGGCTCCGCTCGAAGCTCTACGAGGGCATGGCCGAGAACGGCATCGAGCCCGACGTGGCCGACTCGATCTACGCGAAGATCGAGGCGTTCGCCAACTTCGGCTTCGCCGAGAGCCACGCCCTGAGCTTCGGCCTGCTGGTCTACGCCAGCTCGTGGCTGAAGCTGCACTACCCCGCCGCATTCCTCGCGGCCCTCCTCCGCGCGCAGCCCATGGGCTTCTACTCGCCGGCGACGCTCACCTCCGACGCGCGACGGCACGGCGTCGAGATGCTCCGCCCCGACATCCTGCGCTCTGGCGTCGACGCGGGGCTCGAGACGACCGGCACGGATGCGGCAGCCGGGGACGGTGGTGGTGGCGACCGCCGCGCCGACGGCGGTGGCGAAGGCGGCCGCCGTGTCGGCGGCAGCCGCGAGGCGACCGGCATGGCGGCCTGCATCGACCCCGTGCAGCCGCCCATCAGCCGGTTCGACCGCACCGCACCCGACCGGTCGTCGGAGCATCGGCGCGACGGCGCGTTCGCCGTGCGGCTGGGCCTCGCCGACGTCTCCTCGATCGGCGCGGCCGTGGCCGAGCGCATCGTCGCCGAACGCGAGGCGCACGGACCCTACCGCGACATGGCCGACGTCTCTCGCCGGGCCGGCCTCAACGCCGAGCAGCTCGAGGCGCTCGCCGCGGCCGGCGCGTTCGACGTCTTCGGCCTGCAGCGCCGCGAGGCGCTCTGGCTCGCGGGCGAGGCCGCCGAGGACCGCGAGGAGTACCTCGCCGGATCGATTGTCGTCGTGCAGCCGCCGCTCCTGCCGATGCTGAGCCCAGCCGAGCAGGTGATCTACGACCTGTGGGCGACGGGCATCTCGCCCGACGATCATCCGATCCGCCACATCCGTGAGCAGCTCGACGAGCGAGGGGCGATCCGCATCGACCTCCTCAGCCACGCCGAGAGCGGACGTCGCATCGAGGTCGGCGGCGTGGTCACCCATCGGCAGCGACCCGCCACCGCCAGTGGCATCACCTTCATGAACCTGGAGGACGAGTCCGGCACGCTCAACGTCATCGCCGGCGTGGGCGTCTGGACCAGGTATCGCCGCCTGGCCCGCGAGGCGCCGGCGCTGATCGTGCGGGGCATCCTCGAACGCTCTCCCGAGGGGGTCACCAACCTCGTCGCCGACCGGTTCGAGCGCCTCACCGTGTCGGCGCCCACCCGCTCACGCGACTTCCGCTAACCTCGACCGGTGCCGACTGCGACCCACSACCAGAACGGACCCGACCGCTACGGCGCCGACGTGCTCGCCGGCGACTGGCGGGCACAGGGTCGACGCGTCATCCCGACCGTGGCCGTGGAACGCGACCTCGTCGTCGAGCTCGCCGCCGACGGATTCTGCGGGGCCGTGGTCGCCGCCGACAAGCGGACGGTCACGCTCGAGGATCGCCTCGGACGACGGCGCATGTTCCCGCTCGGGCACGGCTTCCTCATCGACGGCGAGGCGGTGCAGCTCGCCGCCCCCGCCCCGAAGGCACCGGCCGGTCGGATCCGCACGGCGTCGGGCTCCTTCGCCGTCGAGCAGGCGCCGGCACGCGTCGCCCTGCCGAGCCGCATCTTCGTCGAGGGCCGCCACGACGCCGAGCTCGTCGAGAAGGTGTGGGGCGCCGACCTGCGCGTCGAGGGCGTGGTCGTCGAGTACCTCGAGGGCGTCGACGTGCTGGCCGAGCAGCTCGACGAGTTCCAGCCCGGGCCGGGGCGGCGCGCCGGCATCCTCGTCGACCACCTCGTGCCCGGCTCCAAGGAGCAGCGCATCGCCGATTCGGTCGCTCGGGGGCGGCACGGGCGCCACGTGCTCGTCGTGGGGCATCCGTTCATCGACGTCTGGCAGGCCGTGAAGCCGGCCCGCCTCGGGCGCGACGCCTGGCCGGTGATCCCCCGCGGCACCGAGTGGAAGCACGGCGTGTGCGAGGCGTTCGGCTGGCCCCACGCGGAGCAGGCCGACATCGCACGTGCGTGGCAGCACATCCTCGGCCGGGTCCGCGGGTACGGCGACCTCGAACCCGCGCTGCTCGGCCGGGTCGAAGAGCTCATCGATTTCGTGACCGCGCCGCGCCAGGACTGACCTCTGCCGGAGCTCCGTCGCCGACCGGCGGTTCGGTGGTCCGAAATCCTGCCAATCCCGGCGAATCGGCCGGATGCCCCTCCCGCCGCCGATATCGTGGCGGAGGCCGCGCAGGCGGCCGTGACGTGATGGGGCGGGAGCAGCCGATCACCGTCGGCCGCTCCCGGGCAGGATGTGGAGCAGATGAGCGACGTACCGCGCACGACGACCGACGCCGACCGCGCGAGGTGGCGGCGTTACCTCGCCGATGAGCGCGCCGAGGCCGCGGTCTACCGCGAGCTCGCCGCACGACGCGAGGGCGAGGAGCGCGAGATCCTCCTGGCGCTGGCCGCCGCGGAGGGGCGCCACGAGGCGCACTGGCTGGCCCTGCTCGACGGCGACGACTCGAAGACGCCGCGCGCCGACGTGCGCACCCGGATGCTCGGCGCCCTCGCCCGCCGATTCGGCTCGATCTTCGTGCTGGCGCTCGCCCAGCGCGCCGAGGCCCGGTCGCCGTACGCGACCGACCCCGACGCGACGCCGGCGATGGCCGCCGACGAGCGGATCCACGGCGAGGTCGTGCGCGGACTCGCCGCTCGCGGCAGGCGACGGCTCGCCGGCACGTTCCGCGCGGCCGTGTTCGGCGCGAACGATGGGCTCGTCTCGAACCTCGCCCTCGTGCTCGGCATCGGCGCGACCGGCGTTCCGGCCTCCGTGGTGCTGTTCACCGGTATCGCGGGCCTCCTCGCCGGAGCGCTCTCGATGGGCGCCGGCGAGTACGTGTCGGTGCGGTCGCAGCGGGAGCTGCTCGAGGCATCCGCCCCCGACCCGACCGCGCGCGAGGCGCTCGTGGACCTCGACATCGACGCGAACGAGCTCGCGCTCGTCTACCGCGCTCGGGGCATGGGCGACGCCGAATCGCGGGAGCACGCGGCGCTCGTCATGGCGCGCGTGCAGGCGGCGGGCCAGTCCTCGACACCCACCGATGCGCTGGCCGTCGTCGCACACGACGACGAGGCCGTCGGCACGGGGCTCGCCGCCGCGATCTCGAGCTTCCTGTTCTTCGCCTCGGGGGCGCTCATCCCCGTGCTCCCCTGGATCTTCGGCCTGAGCGGCACGGCGGCGATCATCACCGCGACCGTGCTCGTGAGCATCGCCCTGCTGGCCACGGGTGCGACGGTCGGACTGCTCTCGGGCGCGTCACCGCTGAAGCGGGCGCTGCGCCAGCTCGGCATCGGCCTCGGCGCCGCGGCGGTCACCTACGTGCTCGGCCTGGCATTCGGCACGTCGATCGGCTGACGCCCGGCAGTGGCGCGACGGATCACCCGACGAGCTTGTTCCAGCCGTCGCCGTCGACGTGTTCGAAGATCAGGTTGGTCTCGGTGTGGGCGACGGCCGGATGCCCCGTGAGGTGGGCGAGCACGAACTCGCGCAGCTCCTCGGCGTCACGGGCGGCGACGTGCAGCAGGTAGTCCTCGGCGCCGGCCATGTGGAAGACCCCGAGCACGCCGGGCAGGTGCGGCACCTGGGCACGGAAGGCGTCGATCTCGCTGCGGTCGTGCTTCACCAGCCGGATGGCGATGAGCGCCTGCAACGAGACGCCGAGCGAGGCCAGGTCGACGTCGACCCGGTAGCCGCGCACCGTGCCGAGGCTCTGCAGCCGGCGCAGCCGAAGCGATACCGTGGACTCGGCCACGCCCACTTCGGCGGCGAGGGCGGCGCCCGACGCGCGGGCGTTCGTGGAGAGCGCCTGGAGCAACGCTCGGTCGACACGGTCGAGTTCGGGTTTCTGCGCCATCGTCGGACCTCCCGGATCACGGCTATGCAGATGCTTCGAGGTTTTCAGTGTAGCGCACTAGATCGTGCATGACGACTTGCTGTTCGTCACAGCTTCTGCTTCATTCAAGGCATGCAGACATCGTCGTCGCAGTTCGAGACCCGCGCCGTCCACGGCGGCATGAGCGGCGTCCGGGCGAGCGGATCCCACGTGCCCGTCATCGACTTCTCCACCACGAACCCACTGCCGTCGGTCGAGACCGGCGGGCTCTCCTACGAGGAGCTCGCGACCGGCCACGACCTCGGCGAGGGCCGGTCGGCGGTCTACCAGCGCCTCTGGCAGCCCGGCGTCGCCCGCTTCGAGGAGTCGCTCGCCGGCCTCGAGGGCACGGATGGGGCGGTCGCGTTCGGCAGCGGCATGGC
>NZ_JBFUCL010000208.1:0-6765 GCF_056405255.1 Agromyces sp. P1_H4
CCGAAGGCCATGCCATCGACGCGTTCGCGTACGCGGCCGTCGCCGTCGACCTCGCCCGCGAGCAGCTCACGGCCGCCGGCTGGCAGCCGGGCGACGCCGTGCCGTGGTCCGACGAGCCGAACCGCGCCTACCTCAGGGCGCTCGATGCGCAGCGACGCGCCGCCGAGCACCTGGGGCTCGAGGGGCACGCCGCGCGTCTCGCCGACGAACTGGCCGCCGCCGACGCCTCCGCGCCCGCGCGGATCGCGTCGGAGTTCACCCCGACCCAGATGATGCCGATCGTGGCATCCGCCGGCCGCTTCGAGCCGGCCACCGGATTCGATGCCCACGCCGGCGAGCCGCTCGCCGAACCCACCGCCGTCGACGCGGCAGGAGAGGACTGACATGCCCGCAGCCGTACTCATCGGAGCGCAGTGGGGTGACGAGGGCAAGGGCAAGGCGACCGACCTCCTGGGGTCGCGCCTCGACTACGTCGTGAAGTTCAACGGCGGCAACAACGCCGGGCACACGGTCGTCGTCGGCGACGAGAAGTACGCCCTGCACCTGCTGCCGTCGGGCATCCTCACGCCCGGCGTCGTCCCGGTGATCGCGAACGGCGTCGTCGTCGACATCGAGGTGCTGTTCGAGGAGCTCGAGGGGCTCGAGAGCCGCGGGGTGGATGTCTCGAAGCTCCGCGTCTCGGCGAACGCGCACCTCATCACCCAGTACCACCGCACGCTCGACAAGGTCACCGAGCGCTTCCTCGGCAGCCGGCAGATCGGAACGACCGGTCGTGGCATCGGCCCGGCCTACGCCGACAAGATCAACCGCGTCGGCCTGCGCATGCAGGACCTCTTCGACGAGAACATCCTGCGGCAGAAGGTCGAGGGCGCCCTCGACCAGAAGAACCACCTGCTCGTGAAGGTCTACAACCGGCGTGCCATCGGCGTCGACGAGGTGGTCGACGACCTGCTCGGCTACGTCGAGCGATTGCGGCCGATGGTCACCGACACGTCGCTGCTGCTGCACCAGGCGCTCGAGCGCGGCGAGACCGTGCTCTTCGAGGGCGGTCAGGCCACCATGCTCGACGTCGACCACGGCACGTACCCGTTCGTCACGTCGTCGAACGCCACGAGCGGCGGCGCGGTCACCGGCTCGGGCATCGCGCCGAACCGCATCGACCGGGTCATCGCGGTCGTGAAGGCCTACACCACCCGCGTCGGCGCCGGCCCGTTCCCGACCGAGCTCTTCGACGAGTGGGGCGAGTTCCTCAGCGAGAAGGGCCACGAGTTCGGCACCACCACGGGGCGTCGCCGCCGCACCGGCTGGTACGACGCGCCCATCGCCCGCTACGCGTCGCGGGTCAACGGCGTCACCGACTTCGTGCTCACGAAGCTCGACGTGCTCACCGGCCTCGAGCGCATCCCGGTCGCGGTGGCCTACGAGGTCGACGGCCAGCGCGTCGACGAGGTGCCGGTGTCGCAGTCCGACTTCCACCACGCCACTCCCGTCTACGAGGAGTTCCCCGGTTGGCAGGAGGACATCTCGGGTGCACGGTCGTTCGAGGAGCTGCCCGCGAATGCGCAGGCCTACGTGCGCGAGCTCGAGGCCATGAGCGGGTCCCGCATCTCGGCGATCGGCGTCGGCCCCGGCCGCGAGGAGATCGTGCAGCTGCACGACCTGCTCGACTGAGGCACGACATGACCGCGCGCCGCCCTGCCGCCGAGCCGCTCGTCGGCCGATTCATCCGCCTCACGCCGTTCTCGACCGACGACATCCCCGAGCTGTATCGCGCGCTGGGACGCCCCGAGGTGTTCGCCGGTGGGTTCGGTGGCGGACCGGCCGGGCAGCCGGCCGACCTCGCCGCATTCGAGGCGTTCGCGCTCCGCTCCTACGCACCCGCTCCCGACGCCCTCCCGTTCACCGTGCGCCTCGAGGGGGGACCCGACCATGGCACCGTGGTCGGCGCCACGAAGCTGGGCGACCTCGACCTGCCGAACGAGTCGGCGCACATCGGCTGGACCGGCTACGACCCGAGGGTCTGGCGCACCGCCGTGAATCCCGAGGCGAAGCTGCTGCTGCTCGGGCTCGCGTTCGACCACGGCTTCGGCCGGGTGAAGCTCCAGGCCGATTCGCGCAACGCGCGTTCCCGGGCGGCCATCCTCAAGCTCGGCGCGCAGTTCGAGGGGCTCGCCCGCCGGCACAAGCCCCGGGCCGACGGCACCTGGCGGGACTCGGCGATCTTCTCGATCATCGTCGACGAGTGGCCGGCGGTGCGTGCGGGGCTCGAGGCCCGACTGGACGCCCGCGGCGGCGAGCCCGTGCTGCTCGAGGTCAGCCCGCGAGGTTGATCGCGCCGTCGACGATGGCGACCACACCGCCCAGGTAGGCGATCGCGATGACGCCGGCGCGGGCGGCACGGTGCCCGATGCGCGCGTGGAGCAGCTCGCCGAGCGCGAGCCCCACGAGCAGCGCTGCGATCGAGACCGGCCAGACACCCGGGTCGACCTCGGGCATCGCCCAGCCCGACGCGGCGAGCTTGCCGACGAGCGAGCTGAGGCCGATGACCACGAAGTACGGTTGCGCGGTCGCGGCGAAGCCCGCCTGCGGCCACCTCGTCGCGACGGCATAGACGCTCAGGGCAGGCCCACCCACGCCGGCGGCGGCGTTCATGAATCCGGATGTCGCACCCGCGACGATCGCGGGCGTCCGCCCCGTGGCGACGTGCTCGGTGCGGGTCACGGCCAGCGAGACGGTGAGCGCCACGATCACCAGGATGCCGATGCCGAGTTGAAGCACCGGCCCCTGCAGCCGCGCGGCGACGAGGGCTCCGACGACCGTGCCCGCGACGGCGGGCACGACCAGCCAGCGGAACCGCGGCCAGTCGATGTGCCGCCAGACCCGCGGCAGGATGAGGAGCGACGACAGCACGGCGCAGGCGTTGACGATGATCACCCCGTCGAACGGCCCGAGGAGCACCACGAGGGCGGGCGCGGCGATGAGGGCGAACCCCATGCCGGTGACGCGCTGGGCGAACGCACCCACGAGCACCGAGACGGCGACGGGCAGGAGCACCGGGCAAGCCTAGTGCGGCCGGCCCGGTCGCCCGACACGCGGCTGCCGGGTCCGCGACCGGTCACGATCGGTCGCCACGCGGCATCTGCGAGCCACCGATCGTGACCGCTCGGCGACCGCTGACGGCGTGGCGTGGCGGGGCGGGGCGGGGCGGGGATCAGGCCGCGCCGTGGTGCCGCGCCGCCTCGGGGACGTGCAGCCGGGTGAGGAATGCGTCCGCACCGCGGGGCGCGCCCCGCCGGTCTGTGCGTGACACGAGCACGGTGACGAGCACCGCGAGCGGCACCGTCCAGGCGGCGGGCTGTTCGAGGAACGGGCGGATGCCGGGCGCCCACGTCGCGAGCGCGGAGCCGCCGAGGATCGCCGCCCCCGCAAGCGCCGCGCCCGTGAGCATGCCCGCGACGGCGCCCCGGGCGGTGAGCCCGCGCCACCAGATGCCGAGGATGAGCATGGGTGCGAGCGTCGACGCGGTGAACGCGAACACGAGCCCGACGCTGCCGGCGAGGCCCGTCGACTCGGTGGCGAGGGCGACGACGAGCGGCACGAACGTGGAGATCACCGCGGCGATGCGGAAGCCGCGCACGCTGCCGCCGAGGAGGTCCTGGCTGATCACGCCGGCGAGCGACACCACGAGGCCCGACGACGTCGAGAGGAATGCCGCGAAGGCCCCGGCGATCACGAGTGCGGTGAGCAGCTGGCCGACCGGCCCGGGCACCAGGCGGTCGGGGAGGAGCAGGATGAGCGCGTCGGACTCCCCGGGCGCGGCCAGGTCGGGCGCGAACGCCCGCCCGAGGAATCCGAACGCCGTCGGGAACAGGTAGAACACCGAGAGCAGCACGAGCACGATCACGGTGGTGCGCCGCGCGGCGACGCCGTCGGGGTTCGTGTAGAAGCGCACGAGCACGTGGGGGAGCCCGAGGGTGCCGAAGAGCAACGCCACCATGAGCGACACCGTGCGGTACCCGTCGAGGTCGCCCGGTCCGGCCGACGCCGGGAACGCCTCGGCCGGGGTGAGCTGCGCGGGCGGCTCCCCGCCGTTCACGACGAGCAGCACCACGAACACCGGCACGGCGAGCGCGGTGAGCTTCAGCCAGAACTGGAACGCCTGCACGAACGTGATCGACCGCATGCCGCCCGCCGCCACGACGACCGCCACGATGACGGCCACCGCGAGCGACCCCGCCCACGCCGGCAGTCCCGTCGTGATCCGCACCGTCAGGGCGGCGCCTTGCAGCTGCGGCACGATGTAGAACCACCCGATGACGATCACGAGCAGGCTCGTCACGCGCCGCGCCGCGGTGGACTCGAGCCGCGCCTCGGTGAAGTCGGGGATCGTGTAGGCGCCCGATCGGCGCAGCGGCGCCGCCACGAACAGCAGGAGCATCAGGTAGCCGGCCGTGTACCCGATCGGGAACCACAGCGCCGCCGACCCGGTCAGCAGGATGAGGCCGGCGATGCCGAGGAACGACGCCGCCGACAGGTACTCGCCGCCGATCGCCGACGCGTTCCACCACGGCCGCACGGTACGGCTGGCGACGTAGAAGTCGCTCGTCGTGCGCGAGACGCGCAGCCCGTAGAACCCGATCAGCGCCGACGCGAGGGCCACCACGATGATCGCCGTGTAGCCGATCGCCGGGTTCACTCCTCCTCCACGAGCGAGCGGTAGCGAGCCTCGTTGCGCGAGGCGGCGCGCACGTAGAGGGCGCCCACGGTGATCGCGAGGGGGTACACGCCGGCCCCGAGGAGCAGCCACGACAGCGGCACGCCGATCACGAACGTGGTGTCGAGCTGCGGCACGAGCGCGATGGCGAACACGAACAACGCCGTCGCGACCGCGAAGCCGACGGCGAACACGATGCCGAGCCGCAGTTGCGACCGGATCAACGACCGCACGTACACCCCCGCGATGTCGCTCGTGGGCGCCTCGCGTCCGGCCTGGTGGTGCGGGCGAGCGGATGCCCCGGGCGAACCGGGGTGGGGTGCGGTCACGCGCACGCGGGCGGGCGGCCTCGCGGCATCCGTGGAACCGGGAGGACGCGCCGGCCCCGCGGCATCCGCTCGGCCCTCGTCGCTCATGACCGTGGCCGGATGGTCGCCGAGTCGAGCCGCTCGCGCAGGGCGGGCAGCAGGCGGCGGCTCACGGGCAGCTCGGCCGCGCCGACCGTGACGCTCGGGTGGTCGCCGCCGAGCCGGATGCGCGTGAGGTGCGGGATCGCCACGAGGTACGAGCGGTGCACCCGCACGAAGGCGTCGCTCCACTGCCGCTCGAGGTCGGACATCGGCACGCGCACGAGGTAGCTGGCCTCCTCGGTGTGYAGCCGCGCGTAGTCGCCCTGCGCCTGCACGTAGCGCACTTCGTCGCGGCGAATCATGYGCGTCGTGCCGCCCAGGGTGACCGCGATCATCTCGGGCTGCGCCTCGGATGCCGCGGCGCCGGCGTGCGCGGCCGCCGAGGCCTTGAGCGCCTCGACGATGCGGGTCACCGAGCGGTGCAGGCGCTCGGTGCGCACGGGCTTCAGCAGGTAGTCGACGGCGGCGAGGTCGAATGCCTCGAGCGCACCCTCCTCGTCGGCGGTGACGAACACGAGGGCGGGCCGCCGCTCGAAGCGCTGCATCGCCCGCGCCAGGTCGAACCCGTTGAGGCCGGGCATGTGGATGTCGAGGAACGCGGCGTCGACCGGCTCCCGCGTGAGCAGGCGGATGGCCTCGGCGCCCGAGGCGGCCTGGTGGATGACCCCGATGCGCGGGTCCTGTCCGAGCAGGAACGCCAGCTCGTCGATCGCGGGCTGCTCGTCGTCGGCGATGAGCACGGAGATCGTCATCGTTCCAGTCTTCCACCGGGGGTTCGGTTGGCACCGGGACTGCGCGAAGCGTCCGCGGATGCCGCGACGCGGCCGGGCTGCGACTTCGGCACCCGCATCCGCACGAGCGTCCCGGCGCCCACGTTCGTCTCGACGACGAGCCCGTGCTCCTCGCCGTAGACCTGACGGAGCCGCGCGTCGACGTTGCGCAGGCCCACGTGCTCGCCCGGGGCGCCGCCCGCGAGCACCGTCTCGAGCCGTTCGGGGTCGATGCCGACCCCGTCGTCCTCCACGCTGATCTCGGCGAACGCACCCAGGTCGGACGCGGTGATGGTGATGCGCCCGCCGCCCTCCTTCGACTCGAGGCCGTGCCGCACCGCGTTCTCGACGAGCGGCTGGATGGACAGGAACGGCACCACGGTCGACAGCACCTCCGGCGCGATCTGCAGCGTCACCCGCAGCCGGTCGCCGAAGCGGGCCCGCTCGAGCCGGAGGTAGCTGTCGATCGAGCGGAGCTCCTCGGCCACGGTCGTGAAGTCGCCGTGGCGGCGGAACGAGTAGCGCGTGAAGTCGGCGAACTCGAGCACGAGCTCACGGGCCTGCGCCGGGTCGGTGTTGATGAACGACGCGATGGCGTTCAGCGAGTTGTAGATGAAGTGCGGGCTGATCTGGGCCCGCAGGGCCCGCACCTCCGCCTCGGCGAGCGCCGCGCGCGAGGCATCCAGCTCACCCAACTCGACCTGGGCGGCCACCCAGTCGGCGACCTCCCCGGTGGCTCGCACGAGGCCGGCCCGCACTGGCGCCCCGAACGCGACGATCGCGCCCACCGCCCGGCCGCCGGTGCGGATCGGTGCAGCCACGGCGTCGGTCTCGCGGTCGCCGAGGGGGATGCGCCGCTGCACCTGCGACT
>NZ_JBFUCL010000209.1:0-6672 GCF_056405255.1 Agromyces sp. P1_H4
CCTCGGCGCCGCGAGCATCGTCGTGGCGGGCATCGGCTGGGGCCCGCTCGCCGCGCTGACGGTGTCGCTCGCGGTCTTCGCGTCGCTCTTCCCGCGCCTGCTCGGCGTCCGTCCGAGCGTGGACCTCGCCTTCGGTGTGGCGGTGCTCGTCTCCGCGTGGAGCAGCGTGCTCGAGCTCTACCTGTCGGTACGGTGGTGGGACATCCCAACGCACTTCGCGACCAACGGGCTGGCCGCGGCGCTGCTGTACCTCCTGCTCCAGCGAACGGGGGTGATCGCGGATGCCGGGCGGCTGCGTCATCCGGTCGCCTCGGCGGTGCTCCTCACGACGGCACTCGGCCTCTCATTGGGCGTGCTCTGGGAGGTCGCCGAGTGGTTCGGGCACACGTTCATCGACCCCGCCATCTACGTCGGCTACGCCGACTCGATCGGAGATCTCGTGGTCGGGGGTGCCGGTGCGCTGCTCGCCGGGTGCGGGATGCGGTTCCTCGCCGGCGACTCCCGGTTCGTGGACGAGCACCGGCGCACGGTCGCAGCGCAATGACCGCCGCCGAGACGCCGTCGGGCGTTCCGGTCGCGGCGCCATGAGACTAGGGTGACCCCGAGACCGTCGATGTCGTCGACCTCGGGAAGGGAGCCGGAGATGCCCGCGCAGAACTGGAACGAGCTCTCGAGCGGCCGGAAGACGGGCATGCTCATCGCGGCATCCGTGCAGCTCGCGCTCGCGGCCACCGCGTGGACGGACCTCGCCCGCAGGCCGGCGGCGCTGGTCCGCGGCCCCAAGGCACTGTGGGCCGTGCTCATCGCCGTGAACTTCATCGGTCCGCTGAGCTACTTCGTGGTGGGCCGCCGGCGCTGAACGCGTCGAGGAACCGGTCCCGGAAGGCGCTCATCCGCCAGACGGGCCCGTCGGGCGCCGGGAGCATCCCGTCGTGCCAGTGCCATCCCCCGATCGCCTCGAAGACCGCCGCGTCCTTCGAGATGATGCTGATCGGCACGTCATGGCCGGCCCCCTGTCCGCTCACGATCGTCGCCGGCTGGTGGTCGCCGAGCACCACGAGCACGAGGTCCGGGTCGTCGGACTCGTGCAGGAACTCGAACATCGCGCCGAGCGAGTACTCGATCGACTGGGCGTACGCCCGCTGCACCCTCTTCGGGTCCTGCCAGACGCTGGTCGCCGACTCCCCTTGAGCCGGCTGCGGCTCGAACACGGAACCGTCGCCGACCTTCGACCACGGCACGAGCCGAGGGAGCGGTGCCCACGGCGTGTGCGACGAGACGAGGTCGATCTCCGCCATGACCGGCTGGTGGCCCCCGGCGAGCTCGTGGTCGGCGAAGTACTTCCACGTGTACTGGTCGGGGATCCGCGCGTACCCGAACGACGGCCCCCGATAGCCGACGTTGTTCGCGTCGAGCAGGGTGTCGAAGCGATAGAACGAGGTGCCGAACGACCACGGCTCCGTGTTCGAGGGCACGACGCTGACGGTGCGCCAGCCCGCTCTCCCGAATGCCCGGCTCAGCGTCAGTCGGTCGCTCCGGATGACCGCGCTGTAGAGCGGTTGCCGGTCGATCCACAGCCCCGTCTGGAAGGTGGAGTGCGCAAGCCAGCTGAGGCCCCCGAACGTCGGGGAGGTGAGGAAGGCGCTCCGGGACGTGTAGCCGTCAGCGCGCAGCTGCGCCTCGCCGTCACGGAGCGCCTGGTCCACGCCTCCCGAGAAGCCCGATTCCTGCACCGCCACCTCGCCGTAGCTCTCGATGAAGGCGAAGACGACGTCCTTGCCCTTCAGCGTGGTCAGCAGGTCGGAGCCCGCGGCGTCCCRGTAGGGATCGGTCGCGATCTGCTCCGGAAGGTCGGCCAGGGCGGCGAGACCTGCCGCGGCGCGTGCGGCCGAGGCGGTGATCGCCCGGAAGGAGGCGGCGGCCGCGGCCGGCTGCCCGGCGACCGGCTGCGAGCCCACGAGGGCGGCGATGAGCCACGCTGCGGCGAGCGCCGAGATCACGGCCCCGCCGTGCCCCCGATCCGGACGGATCGCGTGCCCCACGCGAAGCGCGGCCCACGACAGGGCGACGATGAGCCCGAGGGCGACGACGGTGAGCAGTGCGACGAGCGCGTGCGCCGGGGCGGCGCCGATGGAACCCTCGACGACCCCGAACGCGTCGCTCAGCTGCTGCCAGTCGAGCGGATCGAATGGGATGTCGAGCACGGACCGGTAGCCGGCATCGATGCCGGCGAGCACGAGCGCGGCGACGACCGTGACCGCGAAGGCGGCTGCGGCGATGAGGCGCGCCGGGGCCCAGGGAATGAGGAAGAGCAGGAACAGCACGAGGATCGACTCCGCAGGGAGTCCGATGAGCGCCGACGGAGCACCGTCCGCGAGCGCTCCCGGCACGAGCGGCGTCACGACGAGGAGCAGGATCGCGACCACGAGCGAGACCCGGTCGCGCGCTCGGGGCATCCACGCGAGTGAACCCCTGCCCCCGCTGTCTCGTGTCATGGTCAGCGGCTCCGCCGGAGGCCTCGATCGGAAGCGGGTATGAACATGACTGCAAGCAATCGGCCCGTCCTGCGGGTCCTTCGGATCCTCAGCGCGATCGTCCTCGCCGCGATCGGCGGGATCCACCTGTTCCTCGTCTTCGACGGCGTCGGCGGCATCCTCGGCGTGTTCTTCGTCCTGAACGGGATCGCAGGTGTCGTGCTGGCGATCGGGATGCTCGTGCTGCACGGGCGGCTCCTGGGTCTTGCCACCGTCCTCAGCCTGCTCTTCGTCATCGCGAGCCTCGCGGCGCTCCTGCTCGCGCTGACCGTCGGCCTCTTCGGCATCACCGAGTCGTGGGACTTCACCCTCGTACCGCAGACGGTCGTCATCGATGCCATCGGCGTCGTGATCCTCGGCATCGCCACGCCGGTCGTGCTCCGCAGCCAGCGGGCCGAATGACCTCGGGTCGGCTCCCGCGATGGGCCGGGCGCGTCGATCACGTCGCGCCCACCTCGACGCGTGGAGCCCGGCTTCGGAGCGCCAGCCACACCACGTCGCGACCGAACGACTCGAGCAGCAGGACCAGTGCGAGGCCGACGACCACGCCCGCGAGCTCGGGGACCAGGCCGGATGCCGCGAGGGCGAGGGTGATTCCCTGCGCGGCCGTCACCACCTTGCGCCAATAGCGATACGGGAGCCGCAGGCGAAGCCACGGAAGCACCCATCCCGCGGCGACGAAGACGTAGCGCATCAGGCCGATCGCGAGCACCCAGAGGCCGAGGATCGGTGCCACGTACGCACTCAGCACGAGCAGGAGGAACGCGTCCACCTCCATGTCGAAGCGCGCGCCCAACTCCGACATGGTCCCGGTCCGTCGGGCGACCCACCCGTCCACCGCGTCGAGGACCAGGGCCGGGACGACCAGGCCCACCAGCAGCGCCACCGGGATCGGCGCGACGAAGGATGCCGCGACCAGCCCGGTGATGATCGCGACCAGCGTCGACCTCGTCGCCGTCACGGCATTCGCCCAGCCGAGACGGGAGGTGCGCGCGCGTCGCAGCGCACCGAGCAGAAGGGCGTTGCTCACGACGAGATAGGCGAGCGCGGCCATCCAGCCGATCGGCGGCAGCCCGTCGGCGGTCCAGATCGCCAGCACGCCCGCACCGCCGAGTCCCGCCAACCCGGTCGGTGCGAGGTGAACCTCCTTGATCGCCATCACGTGTCCTTGTCAGGGAGCATCTCACGGAGCATATTCATTCATGTACACGTCTGGCATCCCCGGAAGGTTCACCGAAGGAGGCATACCGTTGCTCGAGGCCGTGGCGTTCTGGATCGACCGGCCCGGCGTCGGGGTCATGCGACGAGCGTCGATCGGCCCGGTCGGCGAGGGCGACGTGCTCGTCCGCACGAGCCGCACGGGCATCAGCCGGGGCACCGAGACCTCGGTCTTCCTCGGTCGGGTGCCGACCAGCGAACACGAGCGGATGCGCGCGCCGTTCCAGGAGGGCGGGTTCCCGGGCCCGGTGAAGTACGGCTACCTCAACGTCGGAGTCGTCGAGCAGGGGCCCGACGAGCTCCAAGGCTGCACGGTCTTCACCCTGTTCCCCCACCAGTCCCGGTTCGCGGTTCCTGCTGAGGCAGTGATCCCCGTCCCGCGCGGCGTGCCCGCTCGGCGTGCAGTGCTCGCAGGAGCGGTCGAGACCGCGGTGAACGTGCTGTGGGATGCCGCCCCCCTGATCGGCGACCGGGTGACGATCGTGGGCGCCGGCATGATCGGATGCAGCATCGCGCGGCTGGCCCGCGGCATCCCGGGTCTCGACGTGGTGCTCGTCGACGTCGACCCGTCGCGTCGCAGCGTCGCCGACCGGCTCGGCGTGCGATTCGCCGAACCGGGCGACGCGCCGGGCGACCGGGATCTCGTCATCAACACGAGCGGGTCGGAGGCCGGGCTGCAGCTCGCGCTCGCAACCGTGGTGACGGATGGGGAGGTGATCGAGGCCAGCTGGTACGGCGACCGGCCGGTCACGCTCGCACTGGGTGCCGACTTCCACTCGCGCCGACTGTCCATCCGGTCGAGCCAGGTGGGTGCCGTCGCCCGTCGTCGCCGCGGCACGCGCACGACGCGCGACCGGCTGACGCTCGCGCTGGACCTCCTGCGGGATCCCGCGTTCGACGCGCTGCTCACGGGCGACTCCCCGTGGACCGACCTCCCCGCCGTGATGGAGGGGCTCGCCACGGGGCAGGGCGCGGAGCTCTGCCACACGATCGATTGGACGGACGCCGAATGACCTTCACCCTGACCGTTCGCGACCACATGATGGTCGCCCACAGCTTCTCGGGAGCAACGTTCGGGCCGGCGCAGCGCCTGCACGGCGCGACCTTCGTCGTCGACGCGTCCTTCCGCGCGAGCGACCTCGACGCGGACGGCGTGGTCGTCGACATCGGACGCGCGGCCGAGGCGCTCAGCGAGATCACGGGCTCGCTGACCTATCGCAACCTCGACGACGAGGCCGAGTTCGCCGGCATGAACACCACGACCGAACGACTCTGCCAGGTGATCGCCGACCGCCTCGCCGAGCGCATCGCCGACGGACGACTCGGGTCTGCCGATGGGCGGCTGTCGTCCATCGAGGTGACGCTGCACGAGTCCCACATCGCCTGGGCGACGTACGAGCGGACGTTGTGAGACGAATGCCAGACGCAGCCGTGCAGTTCCTGGTGCCCGACGGCATCGAGGATGACGAGCGCGTCAGCGGCGGCAACGTCTACGACCGGCGCATCGGCGAGGCCCTCCGGGCGCAGGGCGTCGACATCCGGATGGTGCGTGTCGCAGCAGACGGCGGTCACGAGGTCGCGAGCGCGCTGTCCGCGCTCCACCGCGACGACGTCGTGCTGATCGACGGATTGCTCGCGGTCGCGGCCTCGCGAGTGCTCGAGGCGCAGTCGACGCGGCTTCGGATCGTCGTGCTGGCGCACATGGTCGCAAGCGCCCTGCCCCGCATCCAGGACCGGGCGTCGACGGCCGAACGGGAGCGCGTGGCACTGAATGCCGCGCGGCGGGTCATCGCGACCAGCGAGTGGACCCGCTCCGAACTCGTCGCCCGCGCGCTCGCGGAACCCGATCGCATCGTCGTCGCCCGTCCGGGCACCGACGCCGTACCGACGGCGACCGGATCCGCATCCGGGGGCCACCTGCTCTGCGTCGGCGCGGTCGCGTTGCACAAGGGGCAGGACGTGCTGGTCAACGCGCTTGCGGGAATGGACGACCTGCCCGGATGGAGCTGTTCGATCGTGGGCTCACTGGACACCGACCCGGAGTTCGCGACCCGGACCGCTGCCGCCATCCGATCGGCTGGGCTCACGGAGCGCATCGAGCTGCCGGGCGTGCTCACCGGTCGCCGGCTCGCCGAGGCGTACCAGGCGGCCGACCTCGTCGTGGTGCCGTCGCGCGCCGAGAGCTACGGCATGGTGGCCGCGGAGGCGGTCGCCCGCGGCATCCCGGTCGTGGCGGCACGCGTCGGCGGGGTGCCGGAGGCGGTCGCCGGGAGCACGGCCGCCGTCCTGATCCCTCCCGACGACCCGGTGGCGTTGCGTGCGGTGCTCCGGCRGTGGTGGGCGGAACCTCCTCGGCGTGCGGTGCTCAAGGCCGAGGCGGTGCGCTCTCGTACCGGGAGGCGAACCTGGGCCGAGTCCGCTCGGATCGCCGCGACGGTCCTGCGACGAACCCGTCCCGCCGCGGGCGGCGTCGAGTCCGAGCGGCGGCGCGCCGGATGAGCGAGGTCATCGAGGTGAGCAGCGATTGGCTCGCGCTCCGTGAACCCGAGGACGCACGCGCCCGGTCCCGCGACCTCGCGCTCGAAGCAGCCCGACTGCTCGCGCCGGGTCCCATCGTGATCCACGACCTGGGAAGCGGGACCGGCTCGATGATGCGATGGCTCGCGCCGCAGCTGCCCGGCCCGCAGACCTGGGTCCTGCACGACTGGAACGCGACCCTCCTCGAGCGGGCGGTGCGCGCGGGCGCGACCGATCGTGAAGGACGACCGGTCGCGATCCGCACGCGGAGCGGCGAAC
This sequence comes from Agromyces sp. P1_H4, assembly GCF_056405255.1. Lineage (NCBI taxonomy): Bacteria > Bacillati > Actinomycetota > Actinomycetes > Micrococcales > Microbacteriaceae > Agromyces > Agromyces sp. P1_H4. The sequence continues at coordinate 6,549 of NZ_JBFUCL010000209.1, forward strand.
TCGCCCACTTCGGGTCCGATCACCTCGGCGGCGCCGCGCTGGTGACCGCTTCGGCATTGCTCGACGTGCTGACGTCGAGGGAGGTCGGCGCCGTCACCGACGCGTGCGTCGCCGTCGGATGCCC
>NZ_JBFUCL010000210.1:0-6665 GCF_056405255.1 Agromyces sp. P1_H4
CGGAGCGACCGCACGCGGGCGAGGCACGTCGAGGGCGAGACGCCGACCGCGCGGGCGAGGTCGACGTTCGGGATTCGCGCGTTCTCGTGCAGCAGGGCGATGATCTGCCGATCGACCTGGTCGAGGGCCAGTGGCCCGGATGCCGCGCCGACGACGCCGGCGCCCGGCTCGCTGATCTGCGGTGCATCGGCCATGAGCCGCCTCTCGCTCGAATGAATGGAACGAATGCGGCCAGCATACCGAATTCTGTGCGGCCACTCTTCCCAGACGGCGAACGAGCGGCGACCATTGAGATACTCATCCACACAGCATTCGGAGTCCCCATGCGCATCGGCGTGCCTGCAGAGATCAAGAACAACGAATTCCGCGTCGCGATGACGCCCGCGGGCGTGCACGCTCTGGCGCAGCGCGGCCACGAGGTGGCCATCCAGTCGGGCGCGGGCATCGGCGCGGGCTACCACGACGCCGAGTACCTGGCCGCAGGGGCGCTCATCGTCGAGACGGCTGCCGAGGCGTGGTCGGCCGAGCTGGTCATGAAGGTGAAGGAGCCCATCGCGGCGGAGTACGGCTTCCTCCGCGAGGACCTCACCCTGTTCACCTACCTGCACCTCGCCGCGGACCTGCCGCTCACCCGGGCCATCCTCGACTCGGGCGTCACCGCGATCGCCTATGAGACGGTGCAGCTGCCCGACCGCTCGCTGCCCCTGCTCACCCCGATGAGCGAGGTCGCCGGCCGGCTCGCCCCGCAGGTCGGCGCGGCCTCGCTGCACGCGTCGCAGGGCGGCCGCGGGGTGCTCCTCGGCGGCGTTCCGGGAACCGCGCCGGCGAAGGTCGTCGTCATCGGCGGCGGCGTGGCCGGCGAGCAGGCCGCGGCGACGGCGCTCGGCCTCGGGGCCGACGTCACCGTCTTCGACATCTCGCTGCCGAAGCTCCGCGAACTCGATGCCCGCTACGACCACCGCATCAAGACCCTGGCCTCATCGCCCTACGAGATCGCCCGGCAGCTGWAGGACGCCGACCTCGTGGTCGGCGCGGTGCTCGTGCCGGGCGCGGCGGCGCCGAAGGTCGTCACCGACGACATGGTCGCGGGCATGAAGCCGGGTGCCGTGCTCGTCGACATCGCGATCGACCAGGGCGGATGCTTCGAGGGCTCGCACCCGACGACGCATGCCGAGCCGACCTACCGGGTGCACGACGCCATCTTCTACTGCGTCGCCAACATGCCCGGCGCGGTGCCCGCGACCTCGACGCCGGCGCTCACCAACGCCACGCTGCCGTATGCGCTGAGGATCGCCGATYTCGGCTGGGAGGCCGCGCTCGCCGCGGACCCCGCGCTGGCCCTCGGCCTGAACGCCACCGCCGGACGGCTCGTCAACGAGGGCGTCGCCGCCGCGCATGGGCTGGAGCTGCAGACCGCGCGCTGAGCTCGGGGCTCAGTCGCCGTCGCCGACGGTGACCGGAAGGCCCGCCCGATACCAGCCGACGATCCCGCCCGTGACGTTGACCGCGTCGAAGCCCTCGGACTCGAGGTACTGCGTGGCCTGGGCGCTCCGCCCACCGACGTGGCACAGCACGTAGACCGTACGGTCTCGCGGCACTTCGGCCAGGCGCTCGACGAGCGAGCCGAGCGGGATGTGCTGGGCGCCGTCGATGCGGGCCTGGGCCACCTCGTCGGGTTCGCGCACGTCGAGGATGTGGGCGCCGTCGACGGCGTGCACCTCGGCGGGGGTGGTGGTCTGCATCGGGACTCCTTCGAGCGGCTGCGCGAGTGGTGATGGTTCGTCGGGGCATCCGGACACAGCAGCCTACCCGCGGCCGTCGAAACGCCGCCGGAACCGGCGATGCTCCCTCGATTCCGTGCGAAGCCACGTATGGTGTCCGTGTGTGGCGGCTCGATCGGAACCATGACGAGGAGGACCTCCTCGGGTCCGAGCCGGACGCCGCCGCGGAGCAACTCACCCCGGATCCCATGCGACACGACACCACGAGCCCTGACGGAGTCAGCCTCGGCGACCCCGAACTCGTCGCCGGCAATGTGGCGGAGCCCGCGTGGCACCGCTGGCGCGGCGAGCTCGCGGAGGTCGGCGGCCGGTCGCCGCTCGTGCGCTTCGTCGACACGCCGCGCACCCGCATCGAGCTGTCCACGACGCATCCGGGCGGCCTGCCGCAGTTCATCACGGGCAAGTCGACCCTGCTCTCGAGCCTCATCCGCGACGAGCTCGCGCTGCGCAACGCGCGGCTCGCGGCCGCGGAGATCACCCAGAAGGGCATCGAGCTCCGGTCGGTGCGCGGCATCGAGTCGGTGCACCTGRCGATCGGGCTCGCGTCGTGGCGCAATGCCGGCGAGGAGTACCTCGCGCCAGTCCTGCTCCGCCCCCTCGCCATCCGTCGCTACGGCCGCGACTTCGAGCTGAAGCTCAAGGGCCAGCCGTACCTCAACCCGGCCCTCGCCCGCGAGCTGCGCGAGCAGTTCCAGATCACGCTCGATGCCGACGCCTTCGTCGCCCTCGCGATCACCAACGGGGTCTTCAAGCCCCAGCCCGTGATCGACCGCCTGCGCGGTCTCACCTCGCACCTGCCCTGGTTCCACGTCGCTCCGCGACTCGTCGTGTCGGCCTTCGCGGAGGTCGGTCCGGCGATGGCCGATGACGTGCGACGGCTCGACCACCCCGTCATCGACGCCATCGCCGGCAACGCTGCCGCGCGCGCCTCGCTCGCCGAGCAGGGGGAGCGTGCCCGGCCGGTGCCGCAGGACCAGCGTCCGCCGTCGACCGACCACCTCCTCCTCGATGCTGATCCCGAGCAGGAGCAGGTCGTCGCCGAGATCGAGTCGGGGTCGTCGCTCGTCGTCAAGACGCTGCCGGGCACCGGCGGCACCCAGACGATCGTCAACGCGATCGGGGCACTCGTCGCCAAGGACAAGCGCGTCCTCGTGGTCGGCGCCCGCCGTGCGAGCCTCGACGGCATCGCGCATCGGCTGGGCCAGGTCGGCCTTGGCGGTGCCGCGGTCTCCACGGCGAGCCTCCGACGCGACCTCATCCAGGCGATCTCCCGCAACGAGAAGGCCGAGCAGCCGCGGGTCGCCGACGTCGACGACGCGCTCGTGCGGCTCCGCAAGGTGCTGCTCGACTACCGCACGGCCCTGACTCGCGACGACCCCGAGCTGCACGTGTCGGTGCTCGACGCGCTCGGTGAGCTCGCCAAGCTGGCGCAGCTGCGGGAGGCCCCGTCCACGACCGCCCGGCTCGACCACGCCTCGCTCGTGGCGCTCGCCACCGGTCGCGACCGCGTCGCGCACGACCTCGCCCGGGCCGCCGAGCTCGGCGAGTTCCGGTACGGACCGGGCGACTCGCCCTGGTACGGCGCGTCGTTCACCTCCTCCGACGAGGCGACGCACGCCCACGACCTCGCGAAGCGGCTCGACGCCACGGAGCTGCCCCGGCTGCTCGAGCGCGGTCGCGCCCTGATCGCGCAGACCCGCCTGCGCCCCTTCGAGTCGGTCGCCGAGCTGGGGGTCTTCCTGCGCCTGCTCCTCGACGTGCGCGAGACGCTCGACCGGTTCCAGCCGTCCGTGTTCGACCGTCCCCTCGGCGAGCTCATCGCCGCCACGTCGGCCCGCCGCGATTCGCCCGGGATGTCGGGTCCCAACCGCCGGCGCCTCCGCCGCCTGGCCCTCGAGTACGTGCGCCCCGGGGTGCACGTCACCGACCTCAACGGCGCGCTCCGCGGCATCCAGCAGCAGCGCACGCTGTGGCAGCGCTACTCGGAGGCGGGCGCGATCCCCAGCGTGCCGGTCGGCATCGACGACGTGCACGTCGCCTTCCGCACGGTCGCGACCGACCTCGCCGCGCTCGATGCGCCGCTCGGCGTGGTGGGAACCCCTCGGCAGCTCGCCGCGAGGCCCGTGCGCGAGCTGGTCTCCGATCTGCGCGGACTCGCCGCGGAGTCGGAGGTGCTCACGAACCTGCAGGAGCGCACGGCGGTGCTCTCGCGCCTGCGCGACCTCGGCCTCGACCCGCTGCTCCTCGACCTCGCCAAGCGCCACGTGCCCGAGCGCGCCGTCGCCGCCGAGCTCGAGCTCGCCTGGTGGCAGTCGGTGCTCGAATCGATGCTCGCCGGCGACAAGGCGCTCCTCGGCGCGAACACGACGGTGCTCGACCGCCTCGAGGGCGACTTCCGCCTCGTCGACGAGGCGCATGCGTCGGCAGCGGGTCCGCAGCTGGCCTGGCACCTCGCCGAGAACTGGAAGGTCGCGCTCGTCGATCATCCCGACGAGGCGCAGCGCCTGAAGCGGATGCTCCGCGGCGACCGGGTGCGCCCCGCCGCGCTGCACTCCGAGACGCCGCACCTGTTCCGCACGCTCGCGCCGATCTGGCTCGCGTCGCCGTACGAGGTGGCCGAGATCGACGACGCGATCCCCTTCGACACCGTGGTGCTCGTGGACGCCGGCTCGACGACCATCGCGGAGAACCTCGGCGCGATCCGGCGCGCACGGCAGGTCGTCGCGTTCGGTGATCCGGTGACGCAGACCCCGACCGTGTTCGAGACCGGGATCGACGACTCGGAGCCCGGCTCGGCCGGCACCACCGAGCACGGCGTCGATGCGCTGCACGCGGATTCCGCGCTGGCCCGGCTCGGCGAGCTGCTGCCCACGCTCACCCTCACGCGCAGCTACCGCGCCGGCGGCGAGGACCTCGCCGAGCTGGTGAACCGCCGGTTCTACGCCGGACGCATCCAGTCCCTGCCTTGGGCGGGCAGCTTCCTCGGCCACGGCAGCCTCGGGCTGCACTACGTCCGCGGCAACGGGCTCCCCGACGCCGTCACGGGCACGGTCGAGAGCATCGACTCCGAGGTCGCGAAGGTCGTGGAGCTCGTGATGGACCACGCCGTGAAGCGGCCGCGCGAGTCGCTTATGGTCATCACCGCGAGCGCCCGGCACGCGGCACGGGTGCACCAGTCGGTGCTCGCGGCGTTCGCCAAGCGCACCGACCTGTCGGACTTCATCCTCAAGGACCGCGCCGAGCCGTTCACGGTGCTCACGCTCGAGCAGGCCGTGGCGCAGAGCCGGGATCGCGTCATCTTCTCCGTCGGCTACGGCCGCACCCCGCACGGCCGGCTGCTGTCGAACTTCGGCTCGCTCGGCGAGCCGGGCGGCGACCGGCTGCTCGCCGTCGCCATGACGCGCGCCCGGCGTTCGATGGACCTCGTCTCCGCGTTCCGGCCCGAGGACATCGACGAGGAGCGCCAGTCCCACGGCGTGCTCGCGCTCGCGAACATCCTCAGCCAGACCGAGGAGCGCGCCGCGGCCGACGTCGACGGCGAAGCCGGGGCGTCGATGTTGGCGGACCTCGCCGCACGGCTGGCCCGCCGGGGCATCCGGGTCAGCGTCGACCATCGCGGCCGGCTCCCGCTTGCGGCCGCCCACGCCGGCAAGGCGGTGGTGGTCGAGACCGACGAGGCGTTCGAGGGGCTCAGCCTGCGGGAGTCCCTCCGGCTTCGGCCCGACGTGCTGCGACGGCTCGGCTGGCACTACCTGCGGGTGCACAGCTTCGAGCTCTTCGGCAACCCCGAGGCGGTCGCCAACCGCGTCGCCACCGTCCTCGGCAAGCCCGAGGCGAACCCAGCGGATGCCGCGGCGAGCTGATGCCCGACGAGCCCAGGCAGCGCGTGGAGCGCGCCGGCGGGAAGTCCCGTCGCGCGCGGCTCACCCCGGCGCCCGGGTCCGACCCGTCGCCCGAGCAGCCGGCGACGACGGGGACGGAAGCGGGAACGGGCGAGTCGCCGCAGCCGAAGCGCGGTCGCCCGAGCGCCGACGACGAGCGGATCACGAGGGAGCGGCCGCCGCACTGGTGAGCGCCATGGCCTGATCCCGGACGCGGCCTCCGCGAGCCGGATCCGGTGGGGCCGCTGTGATCGGGGCTACTCCGCGTGCTTGCCGGGGGTGGCCGCGGCGACGGGCTCCATGCCCTGCGCGGGCGCGACGCGGTCGCGCTCGGCCAGCAGGTCGCGGATCTCGGAGAGCAGGGTCACCTCGGTCTCGGGCTCGTCGGCGTCGGGGGTTCCGGCCTGGCGCTTCGCGGTCGTGCGGTCCTTCAGGTGGTTCATCGGCATCACGAAGACGAAGTACACGACGGCCGCGACGATGGCGAACGTCAGGACCGATCCGAGCACCGCGCCGAACTTCACGTCCGCCGTGCCGCCGTCGAGGGTCGGGATCGACCAGACCAGCGCCGTGTCGAGGCTGTCGGCGCGGAAGATCGCGCCGATCAGCGGGTTGATGAGGTTGTTCACGATCGAGTTCACGACGGCGGTGAACGCCGCGCCGATGACGACCGCGACGGCCAGCTCGATCACGTTCCCGCGGAGGATGAACTCCTTGAACCCCTTGAGCACGCCGCCTCCTCGATCTGCGCCCCGAGCGGGCACGCCTAGGCCACGCTAGCCGACGAGCCCGACCCGGTCGATTTCGCGCCGCCCGAGGATCCCGACGAACCGGTCGAGCCCGACGACCCTGATGAGCCGGCCGACGATCCGCCCGTGCCCGAGCCGGACGATCCGGAGCCCGACGACCCGGAACCGGACGACCCCGACCCCGACGACCCGCCGCCGGACCCCGAGGACCCCGACGCGGCATCCGACTTGCCCTTCGCGCCATCGGCCCGGGA
>NZ_JBFUCL010000211.1:0-6637 GCF_056405255.1 Agromyces sp. P1_H4
GAGCTGTGCTGGTTCGCGCCGGGGTGGCGGATCGTATATCCGCAGTTGGTGACAGCTCAGGTCGATGGGCCGGGCGGATGCCGCGGCGGCACGCCTACCCGGGCGGACGCCGCGGCGGCGCGCCTACCCGGCCGGCGCTGCGACGGTCGCCGCCACCTCGTCGCGCGCGGCCGTGAACGCCTCGACGCAGCGACGGATCTCGTCCTCGGAGTGCGCCGCCGAGAGCTGCACGCGGATGCGCGCCGCCCCACGCGGCACCACCGGGAAGCTGAACGCCGTGACGAACACGCCCCGCTCCTGCAGCGCCGCAGCGATGCGCGCCGTGAGCGCGGCGTCTCCGAACATGACCGGCACGATGGGGTGCTCGCCGGGCAGCAGCTCGAAGCCCGCGGCATCCATCAGCGACCGGAAGAGGGCCGCGTTCGACTTCAGCGTCTCGCGCAGCGAGCCCGACGACTCGAGCAGCTCGAGCGCGCGGATCGTGCCCGCGACGATCGCCGGCGCGAGGGTGTTGGAGAAGAGGTACGGACGCGCCCGCTGGCGCAGCAACGCCACGATCTCGGCGCGCGCCGCGACGTAGCCGCCGGATGCCCCGCCGAGCGCCTTGCCGAACGTGCCGGTCGTGATGTCGACCCGGCCCTCGACCCCGCAGTACTCGGGCGTGCCGCGGCCGTTCGAGCCGACGAAGCCGACGGCGTGCGAGTCGTCGACGAACACGAGGGCGTCGTAGCGGTCGGCGAGGTCGCAGATCTCCTGCAGCGGCGCGATGTAGCCGTCCATCGAGAAGACGCCGTCGGTCACGATCACCCGGCGCCGGGCACCGGATGCCGCGACGAGCTGCGCCTCGAGGTCGGCCATGTCGCGGTTCCGGTAGCGGTACCGCGCCGCCTTCGAGAGCCGGATGCCGTCGATGATCGACGCGTGGTTGAGCTCGTCGGAGATGATCGCGTCATCCGGCCCGAAGAGCACCTCGAAGACACCGCCGTTCGCGTCGAAGCACGAGGAGAACAGGATCGTGTCGTCGTAGCCGAGGAACTCGGAGACCCGACGCTCGAGCTCGAGGTGCAGCTCCTGGGTGCCGCAGATGAACCGCACGCTCGCGAGGCCGTAGCCCCACTCGTCGAGCCCGGCGTGCGCGGCCTCGACGATGCGGGGATCGTCGGCGAGGCCGAGGTAGTTGTTGGCGCAGAAGTTCAGCACGTGGCGGCCGGCGACCTCGATCTCGGAGGACTGCGGGCCGTGGATGCCGCGCTCCCGCTTGGTGAGGCCGGCGGCCTCGATCTCGTCGAGCTCAGCGCGCAGCTGGTCGCGAACCGTTCCGTACATCAGAGTTCCGTCCAATCGAGGATGACCTTGCCGACGCCGCCGGATGCCGCCGCGTCGAACGCAGCACGCCACTCGCGTGCCGGGTAGCGGTCGCTGATGATCGACGCGACCCGGGAGCGCAGCTCGCCGCTCGTCTGCAGCATGGCGCTCATGGAGTTCCAGGTCTCGAACATCTCGCGGCCGTAGATGCCCTTGAGGGTGAGCATGTGCGTCACGACCTTGCCCCAGTCGATGGCGTACGGCTCGGAGGGCAGGCCGAGCAGGGCGATGCGCCCGCCGTGGTTCATGTTCTCGATCATCTCGGGCAGCGCCTTCGCCGATCCCGACATCTCGAAGCCCACGTCGAAGCCCTCGCGCATGCCGAGGCGCTGCTGCACGTCGCGGACGCGTTCACGCGACACGTCGACCGCGGCATCCGCCCCCATCTGCATGGCGAGCTCGAGGCGCGCGGGCGAGACATCCGAGGCGACGATGTAGCGGGCGCCCACGTGGCGGGCGACGGCGATCGACATGAGGCCGATGGGGCCGCAGCCGGTGACCAGCACGTCCTCGCCGACGACCGAGAACGCGAGCGCGGTGTGCACGGCGTTGCCGAACGGGTCGAAGATCGCCCCGACCTCGGGTTCGACCGACGCGTGGTGCACCCACACGTTCTGACCGGGGATGACGATGAACTCGGCGAACGCGCCGTCGCGGTGCAGGCCGACGCCCTTGGTGCGGATGCACATCTGGCGGCGCCCGGCGCGGCAGTTGCGGCACATGCCGCACACGATGTGCCCCTCGCCCGACACCTTGTCGCCGACGGCGACGTCGTGCACGAGCTCGCCGACCTCGACGACCTCGCCGTAGAACTCGTGGCCCGGGATGAGCGGCGCCTGGATCTCGGCGGCGGCCCAGTCGTCCCACCGCTCGATGTGGAGGTCGGTGCCGCAGATGCCGGTGCGCAGCACCCGGATCTTCACGTCGGCGGGGCCCGTCTCGGGCTCGGGCCGGTCGACGTACTCCAGGCCGGCGCCGGGGGCAGGTTTGTAGAGGGCCTTCATCGATAACCTCGTTGTTCTCTGGGTCGCGAGCCGGGGGTGTTCGGCTCTGGGTCGGGCCACCGGATCGTGTCCGGCGGCGCCGATCGCCAGTCAGTTCATGGTAGCCACGGATGCCGCGGCCGCCGTCACTGTGACGGGCACCCGCCGTGCGGCATCCGCGGACCCCCCGGCCGGCTCGACCTGGCCCCGCTCGAAGTACGCGACGAGGTCCGCGTCGAGCGCCGGCACGGGGAGGCTCCCGCCCCCGCTGCGCAGCGACTCGGTGGCCCGGATGCCGGCCGCGACCGCCTCGCGTGCCGCGACCGGCGACGTCTCGGTGGGCCCGCCCTCGCGCACGAAGCGCAGGAACTCGGTGACGAGCCGCGCATCGGCGCCGTCGTGGCCGGCCTCCTCGTCGGCGGCGGGCACGATGAACGTCTCGTCGGCCGGGGCGGCGCCGTGGTGGCGTCGGTTCCAGAGCCGCACCTCGGAGCCGGCCGTGTCGCCGAGGTTCTCGATGCGACCCTCCGTTCCGATGATCGTGTAGTTGCGCCAGTAGTCGGGCGTGAAGTGGCACTGCTGGTACGAGGCGAGCACGCCGTTGCCGAGTCGCAGGTTGACCATCGAGAGGTCCTCGACGTCGATGATCGGGTTGAGCCCGGTCTGCGCGGTCGGCGGCCAGTTGTCGAGGCTGAACCAGTCGCGCATGCGCTCGCCCGACCGGTCGCGGCGGTCGTCGATGCCGCCGTAGACGGTGAGCGAGCCCATCGCCTGCACCTCGGTCGAGTAGGCGCCGGCGAGCCAGTGGATGACGTCGAGGTCGTGCGCGCCCTTCTGCAGCAGCAGCCCGGTGGTCTTCGACCGCTCGGCGTGCCAGTCCTTGAAGTAGTAGTCGCCGCCGTTGCCCACGAAGTGGCGGCACCAGACCGCCTTCACCTCGCCGATGCGCCCCTCCTGGATGAGCTTGCGCATGAGCACGACCACGGGCATGTGCCGCATGTTGTGCCCGACGTAGAGCCGGGTGCCGGTGCGGCGGGCGGTCTCGAGGATCGCGTCGGCGTCCTCCACGGTCACGGCGAGCGGCTTCTCGCAGAACACGGGCACGCCGGCCTCGAGCGCCGCGATCGCGACGGCGGCGTGCTGGTGGTCGGGGGTCAGCACCATGACGGCGTCGAGGCCCATGGCGAGCAGCTCGTCGAGCGATGCGGTGACGGATGCCTCCGGCAGGGCCGCCCGGGCCTCCTCACGGGAGTGCTCGGCGAGGTCGCACACTGCGACGACGCGGGCGCCCTGTCCGGGTCGGTGCGCCTCGCGCCAGAGCGAGGCGCGCGCGCCGAAGCCGACGATGCCGATGTTCAGGTCCACAGGGTGGTGCACGGGAGGGTACTCCTTCAGGGGGTTACAGGTTTCGGGGCGCACGCGGCGGCGCATCGAGATCGGTGGAGCCGCCGGGGAACAGCGACCACGGGAAGTCGTGCAGCTGCGGCTCGGCCGCCTCGGGCTCGAGCGCTCGCGCCACGATGATCTCGGCCTGGCGTTCGTAGAAGTCGGTCGGACCGACCGTGGTGAGGGTCGGCGCCACGAGCTGGGCGTCGGGGGTGTTGCCCACGCCGACCACGGCGACGTCGTGCGGCACGCGGAGCCCCAGCATGTGGGCGGCGTTGATCGCGGCGATCGCGGCGAAGTCGGTCGTGGCGTAGATCGCGGTCGGGCGGCGCTCCTGCGAGAGGAGCGCGACCGCGGCGGCGAAGGCGCTCGCCTGCGTCTCGCCGTACGTCGCCGTGAATGCCGGATCGACCGGAAGGCCGTGCGCCCGCAGGCGCTCCACGTAGGGCGTGTACCGGGAGCGTCCGGTGGCGCGGAACGCGCCCTCGGCCACGAGGCATCCGATCGCCGTGTGCCGTTCGAGCAGGTGGTCCATCGCCAGCTCGCACCCCGGCAGGGCGTCGGAGCGGATCACGTCGTAGCCGTCGGGCTCGAGCGTCTCGGAGAACACGACGAGTCGCTGGCCGCGCTCGACGAGCGCCTGCAGCTTCTGCCGCCCGTCGTCGGTGGCGACCGCCCCGTCGAGGTAGGCGACGTCGCTCTCGACCCGGTCGAGGGCCGCGTACCAGTCGCCGTCGGCGAGGATCAGCGTGGTCAGGCCGTGCCGGTTCGCCTCCTCGTTCACCGCGGCAGCGACCGCGAGCGACCACGGGTCGCTCAGCATGTGCAGCGAGAGCTGCACGGTGTCGCTGCGGCCGGTGCGGATGGTGCGAGCCGCGCGGTTCGGACGGTAGTTGAGCTGGCGGGCCGCGGCGAGCACGCGCTCGGCGGTCGGCTCGGCCACGCCCGACTCGCCGCCGTTGCGGCCCGAGAAGACGTACGAGACCGTCGCCGTGGACACGCCGGCGAGCTCGGCGACCATGCGCAGGGTCGGGCGCCGCCTGGGCGCCGTGTGCCGTTCCTCGTGCTCGTTCGCCTGCGTCACCCGCGTCATCCCTTCGTCCCGGAGAACGCGATGCCCTGGATGAACTGCTTCTGCAGGACCATGAACGTGATCAGCATCGGCAACGTCGCGAGCAGCGCGCCGGCCATGAGCACAGGGTAATCAGTGCCGTGCAGGCCGACGAGCTGCGACAGGCCCACCGACAGCGGCATCTTCTCGGGATCGGTCGTGACTACGAGCGGCCAGAGCAGGTCGTTCCACGACCACAGCACCGTGAACACCGTGAGCGCGATGATGCCCGGCTTGGCGAGCGGCACCATGATGCGCCAGAAGGTCTGCCACGGGTTGGCGCCGTCGATGCGCGCGGCCTCCTCGAGCTCGGCCGGCATCGACATGAAGAACTGCCGCATCAGGAACGTGCCGAACGCGCTGAAGATGCCGGGCACGATGAGCGCCTGCAGGGTGTTCAGCCAGCCGAGCGACTGGATGATCTCGTACTGCGGCAGCAGGTACAGCTGCGAGGGCACCATGAGCACCGAGAGGAACACGACGAACACGACGTTGCGGCCGCGGAACGGGATGCGAGCGAACGCGTAGCCGGCCATCGTGCAGAGCACCACCTGGCCGACGGTGCGGCCGATCGTGAGCACCACCGAGTTCAGGAACATCTGGCCGAACGGCATCGACTCGAAGACCTCGGCGAAGTTCGTGAACACCCACGGATCGGGGATGATCACGGGCGGCACCTGCACCGAGTCCTGGAACGTCTTGAACGCGGTGAGCGTCTGCCACACGAACGGGAACACCATGATCACGGCGCCGGCCGCGAGCAGCAGGTGCACGATCCAGTGGCCGCGGTTGCGGCGGCCGGTGCGGGCAGCGGATGCCTCACCCCGGCGTGTGCCCGCGGCATCCGCGCCCGTCATGGCCCTGGTGTCGAGCGAGAGGTCACTCATAGTGCACCCACTTCTTCTGCAGCCGGAACTGCACGACGGTCAGCACGAGGATGATCAGCAGCAGCAGGAACGCGATCGCGGCCGCGTAGCCGCGCTGGTTGTCGAGGAAGCCCGCCTCGTAGAAGAGGTAGACGATCGTGCGGGTGTTCGGCATCGCCGGGTTGTTGCGGCCGAGCATCATGTAGACGAGGTCGAAGACCTGCAGGGCGCCGATCACGCCGATGACGCTGACGAAGAAGATGCTCGGCGACAGCATCGGGATGGTGATCGAGAAGAACTTGCGGATCGGTCCGGCGCCGTCGAGGTCGGCCGCCTCCATGAGCGTGTCGGGGATGCCCTGCAGGCCTGCGAGGAAGATCACGATGCTCGTGCCGAGTCCCGCCCAGATCCCGACGACCGCGATGGAGACGAGCGCGGTGCTCGGGTCGGTGAGCCAGCTGCGACCCTGGATGCCGAACACGCCGAGCACCTCGTTGAGCACGCCGTAGTCGCCGTTGTAGATCATGCGCCACACCAGGGCGATCGCCGCCGGCATGGTCACGACCGGGATGAAGTAGAGGGTGCGGTAGACGCCGCGCCCACGGAGGCCCGTGGTGTTGAGCAGCGCCGCGATCGCCACGGCGATCRGGATGCCGACGAGGGTGATGAGCGTGTACACGGCCGTGTTGCGGAGCGCGCCGAGCAGCTCGGGGTCCTGCAGCAGCGCGACGTAGTTGTCGAAGCCGACGAAGGTGGTGCCGCCGAAGGGGCCCGACTCGGTGAACGAGAGGATGAGCGTACGCACCGTGGGCCAGAGGTAGAACGCCAGGAGCCCGACGGCCGTGGGCCCGATGAAGAGGAGGGCCCACCATCCGGATTGGCGGGGGCCGCGGCCGGTGCGACCCGCCCGGTCGGCCCGTCTGCCG
>NZ_JBFUCL010000212.1:0-6628 GCF_056405255.1 Agromyces sp. P1_H4
GCCGGTGGGTATGACGTCGCCCATCGACGAGCCGGGTCCGTACCCGGCGGGGCCGGCGTCGAACTCCCACGGGCCCTTCGCCAGCTCGGGCGCGCAGGCGGCGCCCGACGCCGCGCCGGTCGTGATGAGCCGGATGGTGCGATCGACGGATGCCGCCGCGCGCGTCGCGCCCGCGTCGCGGACGGGGGGAGGAGGTGCGATGGTCATGGGTTCGTCCTCTGCAGTGCGGGTGGTGCGGTGATGGCGGGGGCAACGGATGCCGCGGGGCCGGCGCCCGTGTCGAAGCGGTAGAGCGCGGGCGGGCGATGCGGCGTGCCCGCGAGGCGTCGGCCCGTGTCGACGAGCGTGCCGGAGGCCTCCATGGTGCGGCGGAAGTTCGCCGGGTCGAGCCGGCGGCGCAGCACCGCCTCGTGCACGCCCCGCAACTCGGCCATGGTGAAGGTGTCGCCGAGCAGCGCGTGCGCGATGCGGGAGTACTGCAGCTTGGTGCGCAGCCGCCAGAGCGCGTAGTCGATGATCTGGCGGTGGTCGAACGCGAGGTCGGGCAGCGCGTCCTCGTCGAACCACTGCACGTTCTCGTCGGAGACGGCGCGCTCGACCTCGTCGGAGTGCACCAGCGCCCAGTACACGACCGACACCACCCGCTCGTCGGGGGAGCGGTCGGGGGCGCCGAACGTGTACAGCTGCTCGAGGTAGCGCGGGGCCAGCCCGGTGGTCTCGCCGAGCGTGCGCGCGGCCGCCTCGTCGAGCGCCTCGTCGACGGGGAGCCAGCCGCCGGGGAGCGCCCACCGACCCGCGCCGGGTTCGCGGAGGCGTCGCACGAGCGGGATGCGGAGGCTCGGCGAGGCCGCGCCGGCGTCGGGGCTCAGGGCGAAGATGACCGTGGAGACGGCGAGCCGCGCCTGCGCGCCGCGATCGTGCTGCTGCGACATCCGCTGCCCCCTCTCGCTCGACCACCTTAGAGTCAGCGTGACCCGAAGTGCTGGCATCAGCTTACAGTCACGATGACACGAACGCCAATCGTGTGACGCGGCGCATCTACTGGACGCGTATGCAGGCTTTGCCCTGCCCATTCCCTGCCGTTGCGTCCAGCAGATCCTGAGTGCAACTCACCCGGGCCAGCCCCGCCGGCGCAGTCGGGTGGCGATGCGCTCGATGGTCTCCTCGGATCCCGCGAGCTCGCGATCCGGCACGTCGATCGCGCTCACTCGAATCACCACCCAGCCGACGTCCTGCAGTCGCTCGTACCGACGGATGTCGCGCCGGAACTGCAGGGGAACTCGGTGGTGATCGCCCTCGTACTCGATCGCGATGCGGTACCTGGGATAGGCGAGGTCGACCGTCGGCTCGAACCCGGCGAGGCGCGAATCGCGGACGACGAACGCCACCTCGGGTTCGGGCAGCCCCGCGCGGACGATCCGCCTCCGCAAGAGGCTCTCGCGCCGAGAGAGCGGGCCCACCCGAACGAGCGGGAGGGCCGCGCGCAGCACCGCCACGCCCGTTGATCCGCGATGCAGCTCCACGGCCCGCGCGAGGGTGTCATGGGTCGCGGCCGGCGGTGGTCCGCCCAGCTTCCGGCGACCGGTGACGAGGAAGTCGCCCACGGCGACGAGGTCGTCGACGCCGAGCATCGCGCCGAGCTGGCACCAGGTCGTCGCGGCATCCGCCATGGGCAGGCCGCCCACCATGAGCGTGCCGGTGCGCGACGGGTCGAGCAGGTGGCCGACGACTCCACGTGAACGGGGTCGCGAACCGCCGGCGAAGGCGGAGACATGCAGGCGCGGGTCTGCTTCGATCGCCGTCGGCAGCGGCACGCCGTTGAGCACCGCGGCCGTGGCATGGCTGAAGAACTGGCCTGGCGGCATCCGGGTCGCGTAGGCCATGGCGAGCTGTCGGATCCCCGGCGCGGCATCCGTGCGCATGCGCGCGCCGCGGAACGGCGTCGTGAGGTCGGATGCCTCGAGCCTGGTCTTGCTCGCGCCGAGTGCGCGGGCCTCGGCGGAGGAGAACGCCATGCGCCCGAGCAGCGGTCGGGGCAGGGGCTCGGGTCGGCGCACCGCCTCAGGATGCCGCGAGCGGGCCGCCCGCCGATCGTGCTGTCCACAGGCGGTGCCCTCGCACCGTGGAGCGCGCCATCCRCTGGGCGCGAAAGCGGGATATCCGCGCGCCATTGCCCGCCGTCGCGTCCTGCGGATCGAGTGCGCGCGGCGCGGGATCAGTGCGTGCGGCGCGAGGGCGTGGGTTAGGATCGGCGTACAACCTCACACCGGGCCATCGACGCATCGCGGGAGAGCCGGGCAGCGCCCACCAGCACTGGCCGGCACCGAAGGAGCAAGCCTCCCCGCCAATCTCTCAGGTCGCACATACCGCGATGACAAGGCCGCTCTGAAAAGTGGATGCCGCGACCGCGGCCTCCCGCCGACGGTGAAAGCCGAGCGCCCCACGGGTGCGACGCGAAGCTCTCAGGCCCATGACAGAGGGGGAGTTCTCAAGCGGCATCCGCCGACCGCCCACGCGACTCTGGAGAACTCGTGACCGACCCCGGAACGACCGACAACGGCACCACCGACACAGGCACCACCGAACGTCGGAGCCCCCTCGACGAGGTGCACCGCGCCGCGGGCGCGAGCTTCACCGACTTCGCCGGATGGCAGATGCCGGTGCGCTACTCCAGCGACCTCGCCGAGCACCACGCCGTGCGCGAGCATGCCGGCCTCTTCGACCTGTCGCACATGGGCGAGATCATCGTGGTCGGCCCCGAGGCCGCCGAGTCGCTCGACTACGCCCTCGCCGGCAAGCTCTCGGCGATCGCGCTGGGCCAGGCCAAGTACTCGCTTCTCCTCGACCGTGACGGGGGCGTCATCGACGACCTCGTCGTCTACCGCACCGGCGAGGACCGCTACATGGTGGTCGCGAACGCGTCGAACCGCGAGGTCGTCGCCGAGGAGCTGCGCGACCGCACCTCGCCGTTCGACACCGAGGTGTTCGACGAGAGCGACGACATCGCGCTCATCGCCCTCCAGGGCCCCGACGCACTCGAGGTGCTGCAGCAGACGCCGGGCTTCGGCATCCAGGGTCCGGGCAACGACGAGGACGACTTCGTCACCGCGCTCGCGAACCTCAAGTACTACCGGGCGATCGCCGCCGAGTACGAGGGCCAGCCGGTGCTCGTCGCACGCACGGGCTACACCGGCGAGGACGGCTTCGAGCTCTACGTCGCCCCCGACGTGGCGGCACGCATCTGGGACGCCCTGCGCGAGACCGGCGGCCCCCGCGTGGTCCCGTGCGGACTTGCGAGCCGCGACACGCTGCGCCTCGAGGCGGGCATGCCGCTCTACGGCCACGAGCTCGGTCGCGACGTCCTGCCGGTGCAGGCCGGCCTCGGCCGCGTGGTCGCGCTCACGAAGGAGGGCGACTTCGTCGGTCGCAACGCGATCGAGCAGGGCCCGGCGACGGATGCCCCGGTGCTGGTCGGCCTCGCCGCCGAGGGTCGTCGAGCGGCCCGCGCCGACTACGAGGTCTACGACGGTGCGGGCGAGGACGCCACGCGCGTCGGCGTCGTGACGAGCGGCGCCCTGTCGCCGACGCTCGGCCACCCCGTCGCCATGGCGTTCGTCGCGCCCGAGGCCGCCGAGCCCGGCCGCGAGCTCTTCGTCGACGTGCGCGGAACGCGGGTCGCGGCATCCGTCGTCGCCCTGCCCTTCTACAAGCGCCAGGCCTGAGCGGCCGCCCACCGACGCCGCGCGCCCCGACCACCAGCACCAGCCGCACCGCCACCGCCACCGCACCGCCACCGCGAGGAGAATCCCATGACCGACCAGACCGAACTCCAGTACACCGAAGAGCACGAGTGGGTGCTCGTCGAGGGCGACACGCTCACGATCGGCATCACCGACTACGCCGCCGAGAAGCTGGGCGACGTCGTCTACGTCGACCTGCCGGCCGCCGGCACCGCGATCACCTCGGGCAAGGTCGTCGGCGAGATCGAGTCGACGAAGTCGGTCGGCGAGCTGTTCGCTCCCGTCGACGGCGAGGTCGTCGAGGCGAACCAGGCCGTCATCGACGCGCCCGAGCTCGTGAACAGCGACCCGTTCGGCGAGGGGTGGCTCATCAAGGTCACCGCCGGCGCCCTCCCCAAGCTCCTCAGCCACGCCGAGTACCGCGCCCTCGTCGGCGAGTAAGGATCCACCCAGCGATGAACACCTCCTCCGCCTACGACGCCGACGCGTTCGGCCGCCGCCACATCGGCACGACCCCGCACGACCACGAGTGGATGCTCGCCGCCTTGGGCTACGACTCCCTCGACGCGCTCATGACGGCGGCGGTGCCCACGGCGATCCGCATGGGGGAGGTGGTCGACTCGGTGATCCCGCCGGCCGCCACCGAGCGCGAGGCGCTCGCGGAACTGGCCGCGCTGGCGGAGCAGAACGCGGTGCGCACGTCGATGATCGGCCTCGGCTACTTCGGCACGATCACCCCGTCGGTGATCCAGCGCAACGTGCTCGAGAACCCCAGCTGGTACACGGCGTACACGCCCTACCAGCCCGAGATCTCCCAGGGCCGGCTCGAGGCGCTCATCAACTTCCAGACCATGGTCTCCGACCTCACGGGCCTCGACACCGCCAACGCGTCGATGCTCGACGAGGGCACCGCGGTCGTCGAGGGCATGCTGCTCACGCGCCGGGCGTCGAAGTCGGCCTCGAACCGCTTCGTCGTCGACGCGGACGCGCTGCCGCAGACCCATGCGCTGCTCGCGTCCCGTGCCGAGGCCGTGGGCATCGAGCTCGTCGTCGCCGACCTCGACGAGGGCACGGATGTCGCCGCCCTCGGCGAGCACTTCGGGCTCTTCGTGCAGTACCCGGGCGCCTCGGGTCGCGTGTGGAACCCGGCATCCGTCATCGCCGCGTCGAAGGCGCAGGGCGCGCTCGTCGTCGCCGCGGCCGACCTGCTCGCGATGGCGCTCCTCACGAG
The DNA here is from genome assembly GCF_056405255.1 of Agromyces sp. P1_H4. Classification (NCBI taxonomy): domain Bacteria; kingdom Bacillati; phylum Actinomycetota; class Actinomycetes; order Micrococcales; family Microbacteriaceae; genus Agromyces; species Agromyces sp. P1_H4. The sequence continues at coordinate 4,972 of NZ_JBFUCL010000212.1, forward strand.
CCCGGGCGAGCTCGGCGCCGACGTCGCGGTGGGCACGTCGCAGCGCTTCGGCGTGCCGATGGGCTTCGGCGGTCCGCACGCCGGCTACATGGCGGTGCGGAAGGGCCTCGAGCGCCAGCTCCCCGGCCGCCTCGTCGGCGTCTCCCAGGATGCCTCGGGGCACCCCGCCTACCGGCTCAGCCTCCAGGCGCGCGAGCAGCACATCCGCCGCGAGAAGGCGACCTCGAACATCTGCACCGCGCAGGTGCTGCTCGCCGTGATGGCGTCGATGTACGCGGTGTACCACGGGCCCCGCGGCATCCGGCACATCGCCCTCTCAACGGCGGCGAAGGCGAAGGCGCTCGCCGATGCGCTCACCGGCTATGGCCTCACCCTCGCGCACGACGCGTACTTCGACACCGTGCGGGTGCACGTGCCCGGCCTCGCCGCCAACGTCGTCGCCCGCGGACGCGAGCTCGGCCTCAACCTCTGGGAGGCCGACGAGGCCACCGTGCACGTCGCCGTCGACGAGACGACGACCGCCGACGAGCTCTCTCGCGTCGTCGAGGCGTTCGGCTTCGACCCGCGCATCGAGGTTCCCGTGTCGCTGCGCGAGCTCCCCGCGAGCCTGCCTGAGGCGCTGCGCCGCACGAGCTCCTACCTCGAGCATCCCGTGTTCAACACGCATCAGTCCGAGACGCAGATGATGCGCTACCTCAAGCAGCTCGCCGACCGCGACTACGCGCTCGACCGCGGCATGATCCCGCTCGGCTCGTGCACCATGAAGCTCAACGCGGCCACCGAGATGCAGTCGGTCACGTGGCCCGAGTTCGCGAACCTGCACCCCTTCGCCCCCGAGGCCGATGTCGAGGGCACGCTCTCGCTCATCGAGCAGCTCGAGAACTGGCTTGCCGAGGTCACGGGCTACGACACCGTGTCGCTGCAGCCGAACGCCGGCAGCCAGGGCGAGCTCGCGGGCCTCCTCGCGATCCGCGGCTACCACCGCGCCAACGGCGACCTGGATCGCGACCTCTGCCTCATCCCCTCCAGCGCGCACGGCACGAACGCGGCCTCCGCCGTGCTCGCCGGCATGCGCGTGGTCGTCGTGGCCTGCGACGAGCTCGGCAACGTCGACCTCGACGACCTGCGGGCGAAGATCGCCGAGCACGCCGACCGCATCGCCGCGCTCATGATCACCTACCCGTCGACGCACGGCGTCTACGAGCACGAGGTGAAGCAGATCACGCAGGCCGTGCACGACGCCGGCGGCCAGGTCTACGTCGACGGCGCCAACCTGAACGCGCTGCTCGGCTTCGCCCGGTTCGGCGACTTCGGCGGCGACGTCTCGCACCTCAACCTGCACAAGACCTTCTGCATCCCACACGGCGGCGGCGGGCCCGGCGTCGGACCGGTCGCGGCCAAGGCGCACCTCGCGCCCTACCTGCCCGGGCACCCGCTCGCGCAGCGCGCCGACCACTCGGGCGGCGTCACCCACGACGGCGGGCCGGTCTCGGCCGCGCCGTACGGCAGCCCGTCGATCCTGCCGATCTCGTGGGCGTACGTGCGCATGATGGGGTCCGAGGGCCTCAAGCAGGCCACCGCCGCGGCCGTGCTCGCGGCGAACTACGTCGCCGCGCGCCTGCGCGACCACTTCCCGGTGCTCTACACGGGCGACAAC
>NZ_JBFUCL010000213.1:0-6614 GCF_056405255.1 Agromyces sp. P1_H4
GCCCCGACGCCGGGGCGGTCGGCCACGCCGTAGATCCTCGCGAGCGCCTGCGCCTGCGCGGAGTACGCGGTGTCGCCCGAGCGGGTCAGCGCGCTCTCCGCGGAGATGCCGCCCCACTCGGTGCGGATCGCGCCGGGCTCGATGACGATGACGTGCACGCCGTGGGGTTCGAGCTCCACGCGCAAGGAGTCGCTGAGGCCCTCGACCGCGAACTTCGTGGCGTGGTACCAGGCGCCGAGCGGCTCGTACATCTTGCCGCCGATCGACGACACGTTCACGATGCGTCCGCTGCGCTGCGCGCGCAGGTGCGGGAGCACGAGCTGGGTGAGGCGCGCGAGGCCGAAGACGTTGACCTCGAACTGGCGGCGCGCCTCCTCGAGCGGCACGTCCTCGAGGGCGCCGTACGACCCGTAGCCCGCGTTGTTCACGAGCACGTCGATGCGGCCCTGCTCGCGCAGCACCTGCTCGACGCCCGACGTCATCGACGCGTCATCCGTCACGTCCATCTCGATGACCTGCACGCCGCGGCCGGCGAGCGCCGCCATGCGGTCGACCCGGCGCGCAGCGCCGTACACGACGAACCCCCGACGGGCGAGCTCGACCGCGGTGGCCTCGCCGATGCCCGACGAGGCGCCGGTGATGAGCGCGACCTGCCCCGCGCCGTCGGCACGCGCCATGGCTAGAACAGCCCCGTGGGGATGTCGACGCCGACGAGCGCGCCCGGCGCCGCGGTGATGGTGAGGCCGCCGAGCTCGTCGGGGCCGAGCTCGGGAAGGTGCTGCGCGAGGTCGAGGAACCGCTCGATCTCGGCCTCCTCGAGCACCCACTCCGCGAGGGTGCGGAACTTCTGCACGTACTGCTCGCGGGCGAAGGGCCGGGCTCCGAGCGGATGCGCGTCGGCGACCGCGATCTCGTCGACGATCTCGTTTCCGTCAGACAGCTTGATGACCACGCGACCACCGAACGCCTTCTCGGCGATGTCGTTGGAGTGGTAGCGGCGCGTCCACTCGGGGTCCTCGACCGTGGAGACCTTCTTCCACAGCGCCACGGTGTCGTCGCGGTGCGCGCGCTCGGGCGAGTACGAGTCGGCGTGGTGCCAGGTGCCGTCCTGCAGCGCGACCGTGAAGATGTAGGGGATCGAGTGGTCGAGCGTCTCGCGGGAGGCGTCGGGGTCGTACTTCTGCGGGTCGTTCGCGCCCGAGCCGATCACGTAGTGCGTGTGGTGCGAGGTGTGCAGGGTGATCGACTCGATGCCGTCGGGGTCGTCGAGGATCAGCGGGTACTCGTCGTGGAGCTTGCGGGCGAGGTCGATCCACGCCTGGGCCTGGTACTCGGCCGAGTGCTCCTTCGTGTAGGAGTCGAGGATGGCGCGCTTGGACTCGCCGTCTTCGGGGATGGTGACCTCGTAGGAGGCATCCGGCCCGTCGAGGAGCCAGGCGATCACGCCGTCTTCGCCCTCGTAGATCGGCACCGGGCTGGTCTCGCCACGCATGGCGCGGTCGACCGACTCGACGGCCATCTTGCCGGCGAAGGCGGGGGCGTGCGCCTTCCACGTGGAGATCTCGCCCTTGCGGGACTGCCGGGTGGCGGTGGTGGTGTGCAGCGCCTGGCCGATGGCCTGGAAGATCGTCTCCTGGTCGAGCCCGAGCAGGGTGCCGATGCCGGCGGCGGCCGACGGGCCGAGGTGCGCGACGTGGTCGATCTTGTGCTTGTGCAGCGAGATGGCCTTCACGAGGTCGATCTGGATCTCGTAGCCGGTGGCGATGCCGCGCACGATGTCGCGGCCGGTGAGGCCGCGGGCTGCGGCGAGGTGCTGGGCCACGGCCACGATCGGCGGGATGTTGTCGCCCGGGTGCGAGTATTCCGCGGCGAGGAAGGTGTCGTGGAAGTCGAGCTCGCGCACGGCCACGCCGTTGGCCCACGCGGCCCACTCGGGCGACGTGCGGCGTGCGGCATCCGCGCCGAAGACCGTGGCGCCGTCGCCGCCGATCGAGACCGGATGCGCGAGCGCCTGGCTGCGCGCGGAGACGACCGGCTTGCGGGCGAGCGAGGCGGCTGCGACGGCCGCGTTGTCGATCACCCGATTGACGACCATGTCGACGACGTCGTCGTCGAGCTCGACGGGGTCGGTCGCGACCCCCGCCAGCTGCCAGGCGAGCTGACCCTCGCGGACCAGGTTCTCGTCGCTTCGGTGGGTGCGCAGGTGGTGGGTCTTCACGTGCCCACCGTATCGAATGGGGCCTGTGGATGGCCCGGGGCGCGCGAACTGCGGCGGGGGTTGCCGATCGGGGGGCGGCGTGCGAGGGACGCCCCTCGGGCGGCGGCGGCGCTGGCGCGCGGCGGGCGTCAGGCCGTGAGGCGATCGGGCCAGACGGGTTCGTGCACGCGCGCCTCGATGACCCGGGCCGCGAGGTGCGGATCGACGCCGGCCAGCGTGCCCGGGCTCCACTTCGGCGAACGGTCCTTGTCGATGACCTGGGCGCGGATCCCCTCGCGCAGGTCGTGCTGCTCGATGAACCACGACACCAGGCGGAACTCCTGCTCCAGGGCGTCCTCGAGGCTCGGCAGCGTGCGTGCGCGACGCACCGCCTCGAGGGTGACGGTGAGCGCCGTCGGCGAGAGCGTCTCGAGCTCGTCGGCGGCCGCCGCTGCGTAGGCGGATGCCGCGGGGTTCGCCGCCGTCTGGCGCCCCTCGGCGAACGCCCGCAGCCGCGCGATGATCTCCTGCACCGTCGGCGCGGAGTAGCAGGCGTCGACCCAGTCGCGCGCGAGGGCGAGCGCGGACGGGCCGGGCGTCTCGTCGAACAGCATGACGATCTCGGCCGGGCTGCCGGGGTCGGCGCGCTCGGCGAGGGCCTGGATGAGGTGCGGCAGGCGCTCGGACGGCACGAACGAATCGGCGAAGCCGGCGTGCAGCGCGTCGGCGGCATCCATCGTGCGGGAGTTGAGGGCGAGGTGCACGCCGAGCTCGCCGGGCGCCTTGGCGAGCAGCCACGAGCCGCCCACGTCGGGCGTGAAGCCGATGCGCGTCTCGGGCATGGCGACGCGCGATCGCTCGGTCACGATGCGGATCGCCGCGTGGCCGGCGAGGCCGATGCCGCCGCCCATGGTGATGCCGTCCATGATCGCCACGACCGGCTTGGGGTAGCGCGCGATCATGGCGTCGAGGCGGTACTCGGCGCGGAAGAAGTCGCGCGCCTCCCCCGCGTTGCCGTCGACGGCGTAGCCGTAGAGTTCGCGGATGTCGCCGCCGGCGGAGAAGCCGCGCTCCCCCGCCCCGTCGATCACGACCACGCCGACCTCGCTGTCGTGCCGCCACGACTCGAAGACCTCGGTGAGCTCGCGGATCATCGAGTAACTCAACGCGTTGAGCGCCTGGGGTCGATCGAGCGTCACATGGCCGAGCCCGTCGACGACGGTCACCGAGATCTGGTCGCTCACGACTGCCACCGTAGCGGCATCCCGACCCGCGGCGTAGCCTCGCGTCGAGGAGGCCCCATGATCGAATCCGCGTTCCCCATCCTCGAGGTGCCCGACGTCGACGCGGCGCTCGCGTTCTACCGCGACGCGCTCGGCGGGGTCGTCACGTACACCTTCACCGTTCCGCCGGAAGGCGGCGAGGTCGTCTACGCGTCGCTGGCGGTGGGCTCGTCGTCGCTCGGCCTCGGGCTGGCCGAGAACCCGCCTCCGCCCGGCAACGTGCTGCTCTGGTTCTACGTCGACGACGTCGACCGGGTGACGGCCCAGCTCGCCGACGCCGGGGCATCCGTGATGGAGGAACCGACCGACCAGCCGTGGGGCGAGCGCACCTCGCTCATCGCCGATCCGTTCGGCACGCGCATCCGGCTCGGCGCCGCGATCTCGCCGCCGCCCGAGGAGGAGTAGCTCCCGCCCGACGCGCAGCAGGACCCGCCCGAGGCGCAGCCGCACCCGCGGAGTAGCATGCACGGGTGGTCCCCCTCGAGAACCTGTGGGCGTTCGTGCTCACGTCGATCGTGCTGATCGTGATCCCGGGTCCGAGCGTGCTGTTCGTGATCGGGCGGTCGCTCGCGCTCGGCCGCCTCGGCGGCCTGCTCAGCGTGCTCGGCAACGCCATCGGCATGATCCCGCTGGTGGCGGCGGTCGCCCTCGGCGTCGGCGCGCTCGTCGCCCAGTCGGTGGTGCTCTTCACGATCATCAAGTTCGCCGGCGCCCTGTACCTCGTCTACCTCGGCATCCAGGCGATCCGGCACCGAGCGGATGCCGCGGCCGCCGTCAACGGCGAGGTCGCCCCCCGTTCGCACTGGCGCCAGCTCGGCGAGGGCTTCGTCGTGGGCGTCACCAACCCCAAGACCATCGCCTTCTTCGTCGCCGTGCTGCCCCAGTTCGTCGACTTCACCGCCGGATCGATCCCGCTGCAGCTCTTCGAGCTCGGCGTCGTGTTCATCGTGCTCGCGCTGCTCTGCGACTCGGTCTGGGCGCTCGCGGCGAGCGCGGCGCGCGACTGGTTCGCGCGATCGCCGAAGCGTGCAGCGCACCTCGCCGCGACCGGCGGCGTGATGATGATCGGCCTCGGCGGGGTGCTGGCCCTCACGGGCAACAAGCACTGACGGAGAACACGCACTGCAGCGCGCGCTGAGACATGCGCTCGGACAGGCGGAACGGCGGATGCCTCGCCCCCACGAGGCATCCGCCGTTCCAGTCTCGGTGCGGCCGCCGGCCTACTCGGCGGCGGGCCGCGTCGCGGCGATGGGCTCGCCGGGGCTTGCTGCCGGGACCGCGGCGTCGGGCTCGGCGGCATCCGCCTCGGCCTCGGCGCGGCCGGCGAGCCGGTCGTTCCAGATCTGCAGCACCGACGCCGGCGTGCGCGGGGTCAGCAGGCTGGCGATGATGTACGCCGCGAGGCTCGCGGCGAGGCCGAAGTAGATCGGCTCGTTCGCCATCACGCCGCCGGGCACGACGAACATCGTGCCGAGCGTCACGACCGTGCCGACCCCCATCGACCAGAGGGCGCCGGCCCCGGTCGCACGCTTCCAGACGAAGCCGCCGAGGATGGCGACGAGGAGACCGCCGACGAGGATGTCGTAGGCGACCGTCAGTGCGGCGACCACGTCGTTGAGCATGGCGGCGATGACGATGACCGCGATCCCGAGCACCACGACATAGAGGCGGTTCGAGCGGATGTCGTGCTCGGGGTTGGAGTTCGCCGCGGCATCCGCTGCGCTGCGACCGAAGAGGCGCTTCACGATGGGCATGACGTCGGCGCGGGCGACCGTGGCCGTGGCGATGAGCGCGCCCGAGGCGGTCGACATCATCGCGGCGACGGCGGCCGCGAGCACGATGCCGCTGAGCCCGATCGGCAGGATCTGCTGGGTGACGGCGGCGTACACGTCGTCCTTCGCCTCGATGCCCGGCATGAACGAGGCGGCGGCGGTGCCGATGAGCGCGCCGGCCACGCCGTACAGCAGGCAGTAGACGGATGCCGCGGTGCCGCCCCACTTCGCGACCTTCGGCGAGCGCGCCGTGAAGACGCGCTGCCAGATGTCCTGGCCGATGAGCATGCCGAACGTGTAGATGACGAAGAACGTGATGATCGTGTCGACGCCGATCGCCGTGAAGTCGAACGCCGCCTCGCCGAGCCGGTCGACGATGCCCTCGTAGCCGCCCGCGTGGATCCAGGCGAAGGGGAGCAGCAGGAAGAAGACGCCGATGGTCTTCAGGACGAACTGCACCATGTCGGTCAGGGTGATCGACCACATGCCGCCGATCGACGAGTAGAGCATGACGATCACGCCGCCGATGATCACCGAGAGCGTGCGGTCGGTGTCGAACAGCACGTTGAAGATCGTCGCGTAGGCGATCGTCGAGGTCACCGAGAGCATCAGCGTGTAGGCCATCATGACGAAGCCCGAGGCGCTCGTGGCGTTCACGCCGTAGCGGAGCTTCAGCATCTGGGCGACCGTGTAGACCTTCAGCTTCGCGATGCGGCTCGCGAACAGGATGCTGAGGAGGAAGAGGCCGACGGCGATCGCGACGACGAGCCACATGCCCGAGATGCCGAACTTGTAGCCGAGGCCGACGCCGCCGACGGTCGAGGCGCCGCCGAGCACGACGGCCGCCATGGTGCCCGTGTAGAGCGTCGGGCCGAGGCGCCGGCCGGCGACGAGGAAGTCGCTCGAGTTCTTGGTGCGGGACTTGCCCCACCAGCCGAACAGCAGCATGGCGGCGAGGTAGATGATGATGATCGCGATATCCATCGTTGGATCCTTTGCGTCAGGTCTCGGTCGAGGGTCGGGTGGTGCGTCGGGTTACTGCAGGTGTGTCGGCGCGAACATGCGCAACACGGCGGGCACGACCACGACAGCGGGGCCGGGCTCGCGGAAGGTGCGGGCGATGGTCTCGCCCACGGTCTCGAGGGTCGCCTCATGGGCGGTCACGCCGAACGCCCTGGCGAGCGCGGCGAAGTCGGGGCGGGCGAGCTCGGTGGCCGTGGCCTGGCCGAACTGCTCCGTCATGTACTCGCGGAGGATGCCGTAGCCGCCGTCGTCGACGATGAGCCAGGTCACGTCGGCGTCGTGCTGGCGGGCGGTCGCGAGCTCGGCGATCGAGTACATCGCGCCGCCGTCGCCCGAGAC
>NZ_JBFUCL010000214.1:0-6612 GCF_056405255.1 Agromyces sp. P1_H4
CGGCAGACCCTGCTCGACATCGTCCGGCTCCGAGCTGAGCGCGCCCGGCTCCGGCAGACCCTGCTCGACATCGTCCGGCTCCGAGCTGAGCGCGCCCGGCTCCTCGGCTTCCCGAACCATGCGGCAGCGGTGACCGCGGGCGAGACCGCCGGCTCCCCCGAGGCCGTCACCGGGCTCCTCGCCGAGCTCACGGCCCCGGCCATGCGGAACGTGGCACGCGAGCGCGACGTGCTCGCCTCGCGTGCGTCGGCCATCGGCGCGCGCGCGCCCGTCGCCGCCGACTGGTCCTTCCTCGCCGAGCAGGTCCGCGCGGAGCAGCACGACCTCGACCTCGGGGAGCTCCGGCCGTACCTGGAGCTCGATCGCGTGCTCATCGACGGCGTGTTCCACGCGGCCCACCTCCTGTACGGCCTGCGCTTCACCGCGCGGGAGGACCTGGTGGGCTACCACCCCGACACCCGGGTGTTCGAGGTCTTCGAGGAGGACGGCATGCCCGTCGGCCTCTACCTCTTCGATCCGTACACGCGCGACTCCAAGCGCGGCGGCGCCTGGATGAGCGCCCTGGTGTCGCAGTCCGAGCTGACGGGCGAGCTCGCGGTCGTGGTCAACAACATGAACATCCCGAAGCCGGCGCCGGGCGAACCCACCCTGCTCACGTTCGACGAGGCCGAGACGCTCTTCCACGAGTTCGGGCATGCCCTCCACGGCCTGCTCGCCCGCGTGCGGTACCCGTCGCAGGCCGGGACGAACGTCTACCGCGACTTCGTCGAGCTGCCGAGCCAGGTCAATGAGCTGTGGCTGCTCCGGCCCGAGGTGCTCGAGCGGTTCGCCGTGCATCACGAGACCGGCGAGCGGATGCCGCAGCAGGTCGTCGATCGCCTCACCGCCGCCCGCGGCTTCAACGCCGGCTTCGACCTGGTGGAGTACCTGGCGGCCGCCGCCCTCGACCAGGCCTGGCACCGCATCAGCGCCGACGAGCGGGTGGCGGATGTCGCGGCGTTCGAGCGCTCCGCCCTCGCGGCGTCCGGCCTCGACGACCCGCTCGTGCCGCCGCGCTACTCGACGACCTACTTCGCGCACGTCTTCGCGGGCGGCTACGACGCCGGGTACTACTCGTACATCTGGAGCGAGGTGCCCGGTGCCGACATCATGGAGTGGTTCGAGCAGCACGGCGGCGCGACCCGGGCGAACGGCGCCCGGTACCGACGTGAGATCCTCAACCCCGGTGGCTCCCGCGACCCGGGCGAGTCGATCAGGGCGCTGCTCGGGCGGGATCCGTCGATCGAGCCGCTCCTGCGCCGTCGCGGACTGGCGTGAATGCGACGATGCCCCGGCTGCCTGGCGGCATCCGGGGCATCTCGTCGAGCTCGGCTAGATCGCGAACCCGAGGGCGCGCATCATGTCGCGGCCGTCGTCGGTGATGCGCTCGGGGCCCCACGGCGGCATCCACACCCAGTTGATGCGGAACGCGTCGACCACGCCGTCGAGCGCCTCGGCGGTCTGCTCCTCGAGCACGTCGGTGAGGGGGCATCCGGCGCTCGTGAGCGTCATGTGGATGACGAGGGCGTCGTGCTCGTCGTCCCAGCCGAGGTCGTAGATGAGCCCGAGGTCGACGACGTTCACGCCGAGCTCGGGGTCCATCACGTCTTTGAGTGCCTCGGTGACCTGGTCGAAGCGCTCGGGAGCCAGTGAGGTGACCATGATGTCGATTCTAGTCGCGGCCTACTCGGCCGCGGCCGCCGCTGCGGGCTCGGCGACCTGGTAGCGGTCGTAGCCCTCGTCCTCGAGGCGGTCGGCGAGCTCGGGGCCGCCCTGCTCGGCGATCCGGCCCGCCACGAAGACGTGCACGAAGTCGGGCTTGATGTAGCGCAGGATGCGCGTGTAGTGCGTGATGAGCAGGATGCCCAGGCCGGTGTTCGCCTTGGCACGGTTCACGCCTTCGGAGACGATCTTCAGCGCGTCGACGTCGAGTCCCGAGTCGGTCTCGTCGAGCACGGCGAACCTCGGCTTCAGCAGCTCGAGCTGCAGGATCTCGTTGCGCTTCTTCTCGCCGCCCGAGAAGCCCTCGTTGACGTTGCGCTCGGCGAAGTTCGAGTCCATGCGCAGGTTCGCCATCGACTCGCGGACGTCCTTCACCCAGGTGCGCACCGACGGCGCCTCGCCGTCGATGGCGGTCTTCGCCGTGCGGAGGAAGTTCGTCACCGTGACGCCCGGGATCTCGACGGGGTACTGCATCGCGAGGAACAGGCCGGCGCGCGCGCGGGCGTCGACCGACATCTCGAGCACGTTCTCGCCGTCGAGGAGGATCTCGCCCTGGACGACGTGGTACTTCGGGTGGCCGGCGATCGTGTACGCGAGCGTCGACTTGCCCGAGCCGTTCGGGCCCATGATGGCGTGGATCTCGCCCTCGTTGATGACGAGGTCGACGCCGCGGAGGATCTCGCGGGTGCCCTGGTCGGTCTCGACGTTGACGTGCAGGTTCTTGATCTCGAGCACTGACATGTGGTGGTGAATCTCTTTCGTGAGCCGGCCGTTCCGGGCCGGAAGCTGGTTCAGACGGTCAGGGTGACCGAGGGATCGATGTGGACGCCGCCGTCCTTGACCTCGACCTGGAACACCGGGACGGGCTCGTAGGCGGGAAGGGTGAGCGGCTTGCCGCTGCGGAGCGAGAACTTGGAGCCGTGGGCCCAGCACTCCAGCGTGTCGTCCTCGACGAAGCCCTCGGCCAAGGAGATGTCGCCGTGCGTGCAGGTGTCGCCGATCGCGAAGACCTCGCCGGCGGCATCCTTCACGACGGCGATCGCCACGCCGTCGAGCACGAAGCGGGACGCCTCGTTGACGCCGAGCTCGTCGACGCCGCAGACACGAACGGATGCCACGGTCAGCTCACCTGCAGTTCTGCCTCGATCGCGACGAGGAGCCGCGCTTCGAGCTCGGGCGAGCCGATCTTCTGGACGATCTCGGTGAGGAATCCACGCACGACGAGGCGCCTGGCCTCGTCTTCGCTGATGCCGCGGGCCATGAGGTAGAACAGCTGCTCGTCGTCGAAGCGGCCGGTGGCGCTGGCGTGCCCGGCCCCCTCGATGTCGCCCGTCTCGATCTCGAGGTTGGGCACGGAGTCGGCACGGGTGCCGTCGGTGAGCACGAGGTTGCGGTTCTGCTCGTAGCTGTCGGTGCCGGTCGCGGCGTTGCCGATGAGCACGTCGCCGATCCACACCGTGCGTGCGCCGGCGCCCTGCAGCGCGCCCTTGTAGGTCACACGGCTCTTCGTGTGCGGTGCGTCGTGGTGCACGTACACCTGCTGCTCGAGGTGCTGGCCGGCGTCGGCGAAGTAGAGGCCGAGCGACTCGATGTCGGCGCCCTGCTCGGCCAGGTGGGTCGACGGGTTGACCCGCACGACCTTTCCGCCGAGGGAGACGACGATGTGCTTCAGGAACGAGTCGCGGCCGAGCCGGGCGAACTGGCTCGAGAGGTGCACCGCGTCGTCGTTCCACTCCTGCAGCGAGACGACGGTGAGCGATGCACCGTCGCCGACGAGGATCTCGACGTTCTCGCTGAGTCGAGCGTCGCCGATGCCCCGGAGCACCACGAGTCCGCGGCTGTTCGGCGCGATCTGGATGACCGTGTGGGCCCCTCGGGGCGCGTTGCCGAGGCCGGATCGGGTCACGGCGACRACCTTCTCGTCTTCACCGGTGACCGAGATGAGGAGGGCCTCGTCGAACGACGTCCATGCGTTGGCGCTCGCACGCTCTTCGGGCGTGCCGGCGGTGCCGATGCGGGCGTCGTCGCGGGCGATCCACGAGACGTCGACGCCCGGGGCATCCGTCGTCTCGATCGGCAGGCGGGCGCCGTCGAGCTCGCCGCCCGTGAGGTCGGCGAAGGCCGCCACAGGCGAGAGCTTCCACTCGTGCTCGCGCCCGTTCACCGGCGCGAAGTCCTGGACGTTCACCGAGCGGAACCGCTCGGAACGCGTCTGCACGGGCACGAAGGCGCCGTCGGAATGCGCGACGAGGCCGTGCTGCTCGGCTGTGGGCATGGCTGTGCTGGTCATCTGGGCGGTCATTCCTAGCCGACCGATCCTTCCATGCCCATCTCGATGAGCTTGTTGAGTTCCATCGCGTACTCCATGGGCAGTTCGCGGGCGATCGGCTCGATGAAGCCGCGCACGATCATGGCCATGGCCTCGTCCTCGGGCATGCCCCGGCTCATCAGGTAGAAGAGCTGCTCCTCGCTCACCTTCGAGACCGTGGCCTCGTGTCCGAGGTGCACGTCGTCGACGCGGATGTCGATCGCCGGGTAGGTGTCGGAGCGCGAGATGGTGTCGACGAGCAGGGCGTCGCAGCGCACGGTGTTCGCCGAGTGGTGCGCGTTCGCGTCGATGCGGACCTCACCGCGGTAGCCGGCGCGGCCGCCGCCACGGGCGATCGACTTCGAGACGATCGACGACTGCGTGTACGGCGCCATGTGGATCATCTTGGCGCCGGCGTCCTGGTGCTGGCCGGGACCGGCGAAGGCCACCGAGAGGGTCTCGCCCTTGGCGTGCTCGCCCATCAGGAAGATCGACGGGTACTTCATCGTGACCTTCGAGCCGATGTTGCCGTCGATCCACTCCATGGTGGCGCCCTCGGCCGCGGTCGCCCGCTTGGTCACGAGGTTGTACACGTTGTTCGACCAGTTCTGGATCGTCGTGTAGCGCACCCGGGCGTTCTTCTTCACGATGATCTCGACGACGGCCGAGTGCAGCGAGTCGCTCTTGTAGATGGGAGCGGTGCAGCCCTCGATGTAGTGCACGTAGCTGTCCTCGTCGGCGATGATCAGCGTGCGCTCGAACTGGCCCATGTTCTCGGTGTTGATGCGGAAGTACGCCTGCAGCGGGATCTCGACGTGCACGCCGGGCGGCACGTAGACGAACGACCCGCCCGACCACACGGCCGTGTTCAGCGCGGCGAACTTGTTGTCGCCGGCCGGGATGACGGTGCCGAAGTACTCCTCGAAGAACTCGGGGTGCTCCTTCAGCGCGGTGTCGGTGTCCATGAAGATGACACCCTGGCGCTCGAGCTCCTCGTTGATCTGGTGGTAGACCACCTCGGACTCGTACTGCGCGGCCACGCCGGCGACGAGGCGCTGGCGCTCGGCCTCGGGGATGCCGAGCTTCTCGTAGGTGTTCTTGATGTCGTCGGGCAGGTCCTCCCACGTCTGGGCCTGCTTCTCGGTTGAGCGCACGAAGTACTTGATGTTGTCGAAGTCGATCTCCGACAGGTCGGCCCCCCAGGTGGGCATGGGCTTGCGCTCGAACAGCTGCAGCGCGCGCTGGCGGCGCTGGAGCATCCATTCGGGCTCGCTCTTCAGGGCCGAGATGTCGGCGACGACCTCGGGCGAGATCCCGCGTCGTGCGGATGCCCCTGCAGCGTCGGAGTCGGCCCATCCGAACTCGTAGACACCGAGTCCTTCGAGTTCTGGGCGGTCGATCAGTACGTCCGTCATGCTCTCCCTCTTCTCCTCCCGTGCAACCGGATATGAGTCCGGCTCATTCCCTCGCGAGTCGAGGCGCTCGTTGGCTGGGTGATGATGTGCGGGCGGCTCCAGTGCGAACCTAAGATGGCTGGGAGCTCGCATCGCGCTGACGCGCGCCTCGCGGGCCTTCCCAACCCTTCAAGTCTATAGGGTCGCGCTGTCGGGTGCTCCGTACTCCCAGCGCCGTCACAGTGCGACCCGGATCAGGACGACCAGCGTGAACCGCTTCATCCAGTGGCTGCCCGATCGAGTCGACGGGCGGATCCGCGTCTTCGCCTGGCTGTCGTTCGTCGCGGAGGTCGTGATCATCGCGACGGGCGGTGCGGTGCGGCTCACAGGCTCAGGCCTCGGATGCCCCACCTGGCCGACCTGCACGGCCGACTCGCTGATCACCACGCCCGAGATGGGCATCCACGGGCTGATCGAGTTCGGCAACCGCATGATGACCGGCGTCGTGGGGCTCATCGCCCTCGCGCTGTTCGTGCTCGTCTGGCGCATCCGCGCCCAGCGCCGTGACCTGTTCGTGCTCGCCTTCATCGTCGGCGCCGGCATCGTCGCGCAGGCGATCGTCGGCGGCATCACGGTGTGGACGGGGCTCAACCCCTTCATCGTGGGATTCCACTACGTGTCGTCGCTCCTCCTCGTCTGCGTATGCGCGGCGTTCCTGGTCCGCATGGACGCGCAGCCCGGCCCTCGCGAGCTCGCCGTGCCCCGCTGGTATGCCGGGCTCACGCATGCGACCACGGGCGTGCTCGCGCTCACGATCGTGTTCGGCGTCCTCACCACCGGATCGGGGCCGCACTCGGGCGATGCCGCCGCGGGCCGCAACGGCTTCGAGTCCGAGGTGCTCGAGCACGTGCACGCCTGGCCCGGCTATGCGCTCCTCGCGCTCACGATCGTGCTCCTGATCGGCGCGTGGCGGCTGCGGCTGCCCACGCTGCGCTGGGTCGGCGCGCTGCTCGTGGTGGAGCTCGTGCAGATCGCGGTCGGGCTCTACCAGGCGCGCAACGGCCTCCCGCCGTTCGCCGTCGGCGTGCACATGGTGCTCGCCGCGCTCACCGCCGCGACGATGACGGTGGTCGTCCTGCACCTCAAGCG
>NZ_JBFUCL010000215.1:0-6576 GCF_056405255.1 Agromyces sp. P1_H4
CGTCGCGCGCCGACGGCGAGCCTCCGGCGCTAGCGTGTGCCGCGAGGAGGCGCCATGGAGTTCGGCACCATCATCGAGTCGATCGGCCAGGTCATCGACGTCGTCGGCGTGCTGGCCATCGTGGTGGGCGTGCTCTACGCGAGCATCGACGCCGGTCTCAGGGGCATCCGTGGGAAGTATCCGATCTACGAACGATTCCGCCGCGTGCTCGGCCGCGCCATCCTGCTCGGCCTCGAGCTGCTGGTCGCCGCCGACATCATCAAGACCGTCGCCGTGACGCCCACGCTCGACTCGGTGCTGGTGCTCGCGATCATCGTGCTCATCCGCACGTTCCTCAGCTGGTCGCTCGAGCTCGAGGTCTCGGGGCGGTGGCCGTGGCAGAAGCGCGCGGCGCCGATCGACGATGCCGACACGACGCCCGCCCCGGCCGACGCCCGCTGAGTGCGAGGCGACACGCCGAGGCGTTCCGCCGAGTGGTCGCATTCCGTGGTCATCCACCTGGGAAGACCGCCGAACGTGACCACTCGACGCCGTCGGGCGCGTGTCACACGCCGCCCGGACGCCAGCCACGGGTCCGCAGCGTTCGCTCGATCAACGCGACCGTTGCCGGCAACGCATCGAACTGGCGTGCACCGACGCGAAGGCTGAGCCATCCGAGCTCCTGGTACCGGTTGAACCGATCGAGGTCGTGCGCCCACTGTCGCCCATCGATGAGGTGATGCGCGCCTTCGTACTCGATCAGCACCCGGTAGTCGGGAAAGGCGAGGTCCGCCACGGCGACCGTGGATCCCGCTGCGTCGAGCACGGCAAAGCCGGAGGTGGGCCGCGGCAATCCGGCGTTCACGAGGCGTACTCGGAGCCGGGTCTCCCTCGACGAGTCAGACTCCTCGATCGCCTCGGGGAGGGCGGATCGCAACAGGCGGATGCCGCGAGCACCCGGATGCCGCAGCAGCACCAGCTCGAGCTGGTGGCAGGTCGCGAGCGGCCGGCGCCGACACAGGATCCGGTCGGCTGCGACGATGAGGTCTTCCACGCCGAGACCCGTGGTCGCGAGGTCCAACCAGGTGCGGGCAGGCGCCGTCACGGCGACCGGTCCGTCGACGTGCAGCTCGCCCGGCCGAAGGTCCAGGCGATGCCCGCGGACGCCGGCGCCCCGTGGACGCGGAAGCTCGGAACCGACGCCGAGGTGCACCAGGCCTCGATCGCGCGGCGGCTCGACCTGCAGGCCCCAGAACGCCGCGGCGGTGCCATGGCTCAGGAATGATCCCGGATGGCGTTGTGCCAGCAGCCCGGCGCGCACGTCGGGCGCTGCTGAGCCGTCGGCGGGATGCCGGATGCCCCAAGCCGGCGCCGCGAGATCCGACGCCCGCAACCGGGCCGCCGTGAGGCCGTGGGCGCGAGCCTCTGAGACCGTGAAGCCCCGATCGTGCAGGTGTGCTGGAAGCGGGTGCGGAGCTCGCGGCATCCGCTCATCGTGCGATGGACATGGGGTCGACCGCATCGACGGCAGGTCGGGCGGGGAACGAATCCGTGCGTGGCGGCGTGTGGAGGTCGAGTGCTACGTCGCGCGGGTCAGGCGTCCAGGCGCCACGCCGCCACCACGCGGCGGTGGTGGGCGCCCTCGGCGGGCCGCATGTCGATGAGGGCGACGGTGTCGAGCACCACGCGGTCACCGGGGTGCAACTCGCCGTGCTGCTTGCGGGTGACGTGCGGACGGAAGTCGAGGCGGGAGCGCACCTCGATGCCGGATCCGACGAGCGCGTGCAAGGTGCGCGCGCGGAGCCCGGCGAGCTCGCCGCCGTCCTGCACGAGCGTCACCGGCACGTCGCGCCGGCGACCGAACAGCGCCTCGTCGCCCGCGGTCGCGCGGATCGGGGTGCCGCCCGTGCCGATGCCCTCGACGCCGCCGACGACCTCGGAGAGCTCGTCGGCATCGAGGCCGGCCTGGAACGGCTCGACGAGCGTCACGTGCAGCGGCCAGTCGGCGACGGTGAACTCGTCGCCCTCGGTGAGCGGCACCAGCGGCAGCACGACGACGAAGCGCGGCATCCGGCGATTCTAGACCGCGGTCTGCTGCGTCGGCGGATGCCGGTCAGACGACCCCGTGCGACTCGTCGAGCCGTCCGAGCAGGCGCAGCATCGCGGCGGGGGCGTAGCGGAACTCGACCGTTCCGCTGGCGCCGGGCTCCGACGGGCCGATCCAGGTGCTGGAGCCCTCGTGCACGCGCACCCAGCCGTCCTGGAAGAGCAGGTCGGTGCCGATCACGAAGGCCATCGCGGGCGTGTCGCCCTGGCGCACGGTGATCGAGCCCTCGAAGACCTGCGATGCCGAGGCGTCCTGGTCCTCCCGGGCCTGCACGCCGACGAGGGGGCGCGCGATGGGGGTGGCGAAACCGGGAGCCTCGAACGGGCTCGCCTTCGCGGCATCCGGCACGATGCCGAAATGYACGCTCGTCGAGGCGAGACTGAGCTCGGCCCGTCCGTCGAGCACGAGGCGGCTGGACACGCGGAAGCGGTAGTAGAGGCGTCCGGCGTCGCGCGCCGGCGGCAGCACGGCCAGGCTCGTCCAGTTGCGGGACCAGTTGAGCGGCGCGCCCTCACGGCTCGGCGGGTCGTAGAGGCTCGCCGTGACCCGCACCGCGCCGTCGGTCGTGGTGGGCGCCGCGCGGAGACCGCTGCGACCGCGGTCGGACGCGGGCATCTCGTCGCGCACGGCGGCGAAGGCGGGCAGGCGCAGGGGCTCCCAGTGGCGGAGCCAGCCCTGGATGCCGGCCTGCACCCGCTCGAACGAGTCGCCGAGGCCCGCGCGCGCCGAGGACGCGTCGGCGACGTTCGGCAGGTCGTCGATGAGGTCGACCGGCAGTTCGTCGAGACGGGAGAGGTCGCGCGTTGCGGACATGGTCGCGATGGTCATGATGGTCCTCCGTGGGGGAAATGGGCTCAGGGCACCCCGGGATCGGGTGCGGAGGCCCACGCTACGGAGCATCATGCAGCGTGCCATCCCGGCCAGCCCCCATTCGGCCCCGGGGTTCTCCCTGAGTCGGTTCCCGCTCGGGGTGGCCCCCGTTCGGGGGTTTTCGTCACCTGCGCGTCGGCGTAGAGTCCGGGCCATCCGCCGCAGCTGTGGCCCGAGACAGCGGCCTCGGCGTGAGCATTCCCGATGCGGCGTTCCTCGAAGGGGAGAACCATGCGACGATCCACTGCGCTCGCCACGACCGCGATACTCATGGGGGTGGCGCTCACGGCGATCGCGTCGCCGGCCGTCGCCGCGCCGAACGGGCCGAAGCCGCCGTCACCCGGCGAGACGGTGACGGAGGCCGAGCACCTCGTCGGGCCGCTCACGTTCGACGTGACGCCGAACGGCACCCTCTACGTCGGCCAGGACTTCGCCGGCCTGCTCACGAAGATCTCCGGCGGCGCCTCAGAGGTCCTCGCGACGGGACCCGGCATCGCCGCCGTGTCGACGCTGGACGGCGTCGTCACGTKGGGCGAGCGCGAGGGCGACATGGAGCAGGTCCTCGCCTCGCGGCTCATGCGGCGCGCCGCAGATGGAACGGTGACCTCGGTGGACGTGCTGGCGTGGGAAGAGGTGAACAATCCCGACGCGGACGCCGAGTACGGGTTCCGGGATCTGCCGGAGGAGTGCCTCGCACAGATCCCGCCGGCCCTGCTTCCGTTCGTCGGGCCGCACGGCGGCGCGATCGACACGCACGTCTACGGCTCGCTCATGCTGAAGGACGTGACGTACGTCGCGGATGCGGGCGCGAATGCCGTGCTCGCCGTCGACTCGGCCGGTGACATCTCGACGGTGGCCGTACTGCCGCCGTCGAGCTTCGTCGCCACGGAGGCGCTCGCCGCATCATTCGGCCTGCCCGACTGCGTCGTCGGCCACGAGTTCATCACCGAGCCGGTGCCCACGGACGTCGAGCTGGGCAAGGACGGCTGGCTCTACGTCACCTCGTTGCCCGGCGGCCCCGAGGACGCGAGCCTCGGCGCGAACGGCTCGGTGTACCGGGTGAACCCGACAACGGGGGAGGTGCAGCTGTACGCCACGGGATTCGCCGGTGCCAGCGGCCTCGCGGTCGCGCCGAACGGAACGGTCTTCGTCGCCGAGTTGTTCGGCGACCGGGTGTCGGTCATCACGAAGCGCGGCGAGGTCAGCACCTTCGCCGAGGTGACCTCGCCTGCGGGCGTCGAGTGGCAGCGTGGACGGCTCTACGTCTCGACCGACGTGTTCGGCGACGGGAAGGTCGTCTCGATCGGGCTGCGCTAGCGGACGGGCCCGGGGCCGTCGCGGCACGCGACGGCCCGGTCGGCCTCAGACCAGCAGCTGGTGCGCCGCGAGGTCGCGGTAGAGCGGCACGGCGTCGACGAGCTCGGCGTGCGTCCCCTCGCCGATGACGTGCCCGCCATCGAGCACGACGATGCGGTCGGAGTCGATCACCGTCGACAGGCGGTGCGCGATCACGATCAGCGTGCGCCCCGCCGAGACGGCGTCGATCGCCTCGCGCATCATCCGCTCGTTGAGGCCGTCGAGCGACGACGTGGACTCGTCGAGCAGCAGGATCGGCGGCGCAGCGAGCAGGGCGCGGGCGATGGCGAGGCGCTGGCGCTCGCCGCCCGAGAGCATGATGCCGTCCTCGCCGACCGCCGCGTCGAGTCCGGCCGGGTCGCGGTCGAGCACCGAGCCGAGATTCACGGCGCGCAGCACGTGCTCGCACTCGGCGTCGCTCGCGTCGGGGCTGCCGAGCTTGAGGTTGTCGCGGAGGGATCCGGCCAGCACCGGGGCATCCTGCTCGACGTAGCCGATCTGCGCCCGCAGCTCGTGACGGTCGAGGGTACGCAGGTCGAGCCCGCCCATGCGCACCTCGCCGACGCTGGGGTCGTAGAAGCGCTCGATGAGGGCGAGGATCGTGGACTTGCCGGCGCCCGAAGGGCCGACCAGCGCGACCCGCTGGCCCCGCGGCACCTGGAACGAGACGCCGCGGAGCACGGGCTGGCGGGCGGTGACGTCGGGCTCGGGCAGGTGCTCGTCGGGGGAGTCGTTGCCGGGATCTGCCGGGTCCTGCCGGGTGGCCGCGTACGCGAAGTGCACGTCGTCGAGCTCGATGGCGGGGGCGTCGGGCCGCACGGCGCTGTTCGCGTCACCGACCATGACGGCGAGGGGGGCGAGGTCTCGGTCGTGGGCGTCCTCGTCGGGCAGGTCGAGGATCTCCTGGATCCGGCCGAGTGCGCCGAGCGCCTGGTTCACCGAGGTGACGGCCCCGAACGCCTGGCCGAGCGGCAGGATCATCATGAAGAGGAAGAGGATGAACGCGACGAGGTCGGCGACCGTGATGGCGCCCGAGGCGACGCGGAAGCCGCCGACGCCGAGCACGACGAGGAATGACACCTGCATGGCGATGCCAGCGACGGGCACGATGAGGGCCGAGATCTTGGCGACCTTCACGCCCATCTCCCAGGCGCCCTCGGCGGCCGCGTCGACCGAGCGGATCTCGCGTTCCGTGGCACCCGACGCCCGGATGGTGCGGACGGCGCTGATGGCCCGCTCGACGGAGGCGGCGACGTCGCCGACCTTCTCCTGGGCCTGGTGCGACGCCTCGCGAACCCGCCCCGAGAGCAGGGTGACGGTGGTGATCGCGATCGCGATGACGAGCACGGTGAGGCCGAGCAGCACGGGGTCGATGATGAGCATCGCGATGAGGGCGCCGATGAACGTGACCGTGCCCCCGATGGCCTCGACGAGGCCCTGGGTGAGCGCGGCGCGCAGCATCGTGGTGTCGCTGCCCACGCGCGACACGAGGTCGCCGGTTCGGCGCGTGTCGAACTCGGCGATGGGTAGGCGCAGCAGCTTCGCGACGAGGCGCTTGCGGCTCGAGAGCACGACGCCCTCGCCGGTGCGCTGCAGCAGGTAGTGCTGGTAGCCCGAGATGATGCCGCTGATGATCACGAGGGCGATGAGGCCCCACACGATCCAGCCGAGCGGCTGGCCGGCCTCGACGATCGTGATCACCCGGGCGAYGAGCAGCGGCTGGGCGAGGCTCGTGATCGCGCCGATGATCGACAGCACGGCGACCCAGATGAGCACGGGGCGGTGCTCGAAGATGAAGGGCAGCAGCTGCCGGAACGTCGCGCGCGGCCCGGTCGGGGGCGTGCCGCGCCGGCCGAGGGGGCTGCGTCGGGCGGGGGTGGAGGTCTGCGTGGTGCTCATCTGCTCTTCCTGGTGTGCGAGGTGAGCGGATGCCGCATCCGCCCGATGCCTGCGTCGTCGCCGCCTTGCAGCATACGTCGCCTACCTGCGTCCGTACTTCTTGTGCACCGCCTGCTTCGACACCTCGAGCGCGAGGGCGATGAGCTGCCAGCTGGACCCTGCCGCCCGGGCGCGGCGCACGGCGACGGCCTCGGCGCGGTCGAGCGCGAGGTTCACCTCGATGCGGGCGCGGTGCAGGTCGCGGAGCGCCCGGTAGGGGTCGTCGCCGTCGGCGGCGGCGATGGCGGTGCGGAGGGTGCGGTCGTCCATGTCGTCAACCGTAATTGACGGCGATCGAGAAGTCAATTCAGGTTGACGGATGCCTC
>NZ_JBFUCL010000216.1:0-6513 GCF_056405255.1 Agromyces sp. P1_H4
GTGCCGGGAGCACTCCGGTCGGGCGCGGAGGCTGCATCGGGGTCGACTCGCGGCGGGGCGCTCGGAGCGAATCCGAGCAGATCGGACGCGGGCGTCACCTCGGCGGGCAGGCCACGCGATGCGCGGCGGGTCGACGGGGTGGCGGCGGACGGTGCGGACAGGTCGAAGGCGAGCGGTGCGGGAACGACGGATGCCGCGGCCGGGCGGGCCTCGTCGGCGGGCCGTGCCCCGGCCGCGGCCGAGATGGCGGAGGCGAAGCCGGAGGCCGCGCCCGCGACGGCGCTCGAACCCGCTCCGATGGCTGCAGCAGCGCCCGCTGGGGAACCCGGGCGCACCGCGGCGGCTGCGCTCGCGGGTCCACCCGAAATCAGGAAGGCGAGGTCGCCGTCGATGGGCTCAGTCGGTGCGGGGGCGCTGCCCGTTCGGCGCGGGCCGACCGGCATCGGCGGCTCCGCGCTCGAACGGCGTGCGGCCTTCGCCGACTTGCCCTTGGCGGCCTTCGCTGACTTGGCGGCCTTCGGGGACTTGCGGTCGGTCCGGGACTCCCGCGTCGACGACGCGGCGCGGCGGGAGCGGCCACCGTCCGAGGCCTCATCCGAAGCCCCGGCCTCCTCATCGCCGAGCCCCGCGAAGAGGTCGTCGAACCCGGCTCCGCCACGTCGGGAGGGGGCGCGATCGGTGTCGACGCCGGAAACGGCGAAGGCCGAGCTCGGACCGCCGGGGCGGTCGGCCTGCTCGGCCTCGGTGGTGCGGGTGTCGATCGTGGGAGCGGAACGTCGGGGCGTCGGGGCCGGATGGGCGACGGCGGRCTGGGCCGCCGGCGTCGCCGCGGCATCCGAGAGGCCGAAGATGGCGTCGAAGCCCGGCCGCTCGGCCTGCGGGGCGACCGGATGCTGCGCGGCAGCGGCCGGGGCGACGGGAGCCACGTACTGCTGCGCCGCAGCGGCAGGAGCCACGTGATGCTGCGGAGGGCCGGCATGCACGGCCGAGGGGGCGGCGGGGACAACCGCAACCTGCTGCCCGAAGGCGGCGGCCGGAGCCCAGGCCGCCGGTGCGGCCTGCTGAGGCCAACCCGCGTGGTGCGCGGACGCATCGGACGCCGAAGCCGGCGCTGTCCCGGCATCACCGGCACCACCGGCGCCACTGGCACCGCTCGCCCACTGCGCGGCCGTCGCGGCCGACTCGAGACGAAGGGCCTCGGCGGTCTCCCGTTCGCGCAGCTCCCGGCGGGTCAGGGGTCGCTCGGCACGCAGGGGGACCTGAGTGCCTGGCGTGGAACCGTCGGGCACGAGGGGGGACTCGAGCACGTGGAGGATGACCTTCGGCGTAGGGGCGGAGATGGACAGGGAGGTGAGCATCCCGACCGGACGTCGGCGAGATAACGGGTTGGTAAAGACTAACCGTTCTCAGCGGCGATCGCCACGCGGGACCGAGCGATCCGTCGGGCCATCGGGGTCTTCACCGCGGCATCCGCGGAATGACCGGGCTTACGCGTCGAGACCCGCGGCGCGAAGGGCCGCGGTGAGCTCCTCGTAGAGGCCGGGAGCGGCGGCGACGAGCAGCTCGGTGCTCTCCCGGCCACCCCTGGGTCCCGCGACGTGGGCCCCGGCCTCGCGCGCGATGAGGGCGCCCGCGGCGTGATCCCACGCGTTGAGGCCGCGCTCGTAGTAGGCGTCGATGCGCCCGGCGGCGAGCGAGCAGAGGTCGAGCGAGGCGGCCCCGATGCGGCGGATGTCCCGCACCTGGGGCAGCAGCTCGTTGACCACCGCCGCCTGCGCGCGGCGCCGTTCGGCCGAGTACGAGAAGCCGGTGGCGACGAGGGCGGCGGGCAGCGCGACCCCAGCGTTGACCGCCAGCTCACGTCCGGCGAGGCGGGCTCCCCCGCCGGCCGTGGCCTCGAACGTCTCGCCCGACACGGGGTTCACGACGACGCCCGCGAGCGTGGTGCCGCTGACGTCACTGCCGGCCGCGCCCTCGACGACGGCGATGCTGACCGCCCAGGCGGGGATGCCGTAGAGGAAGTTGACGGTGCCGTCGATCGGGTCGACGACCCAGTCGAGGCCGCTCGTGCCGACATGGGTGGCGTCCTCCTCGCCGACGATGCCGTCGTCGGGTCGCGCATCGAGGATGAGCGAGCGGATGAGCGCCTCGGTGTCCCGGTCGACCGCGGTCACGATGTCGGTCGGGCTCGACTTCGTCGCCGCAACGCTGACTCCGGCGCGACGGGCGGTGAGCGCGAACTCCGCAGCCCGTACGGCGATGTCGCGGGCGAGGTCGAGCAGGGCGGCGTTGGCTCCGGATGCGTCGTGCTGGCTCATGTCCATCACGCTACGTCACCCGCCCGGCGTGGTCGCGGGCATGACGTCGATCGGTGAGCCCCCGGAACGACGAAAGCCCCGGATCACCGGGGCTTCGAACGTGGCGAGTGAGGGATTCGAACCCCCGAAGTCGTAGACAGCTGATTTACAGTCAGATCCCTTTGGCCGCTTGGGTAACTCGCCATTCGCACCCGACCGCGTTCTGCACACAACCGGGGGCCTGTCAAGGATACCCGCGAGGTGGCGTGTCGTGAAATCGGCGCCGACGCCCGGGTGATCAGCCCTCCGACCGCCACCACGGCAGGTCGATCGGTGCAGTCTGCGTCGACGTCACGTCCTGCGTCTCAGCGTACGGATCGCGGTACGGCTCGTAGCGCGGTTCACCCGAGGCGGTCGGCTGATCCACCGTCCGATTCAGCGGTCGCCCGCCGCTGCCACGCAGGCCCGAGCGCTGGATGACGCGCTGGATCGTGAGCCCGCGCTGCGTGGGCGAGCCGACGAACCGGATCTCGCGGAGGCCCTGCTCCTGCGCGGCGGACTCGAACACGAAGTGCCCGTAGTTGAAGATGCGGCCGAGGATCGGCGTGTGCACCGAGATGTCGAGGATTCGCGAGATCGGCATGGTCGCCACATGCTGCGACAGGATGCCGTGCACGCGGAACACGCGCATGTTCGTGACGACGAAGCGGTCCATGCGCGCGCCGATGATGCGCCACATGGCGTGCAGCAGCAGCGCGAGGCCGCCGAGCAGCGGCAGCCAGTAGCCGCCCGCCGGGAGCCACAGCAGCAGCGCCATCACCGGGATGATCGCGAGCAGCTCGAGGATGGGGCCGAAGATCGCCGCCCAGTGCTTGGTGACCTCGTCGACGATGACCTCGCCCTCGTCGGCGATCAGGTAGCGCTCGACGCGCGGATCGAGGAACAGCACGCTCACGGGATCACGCTCATGGGGTCAGGTGGCGAGCTTGGTGAAGAAGGTGCCGACGGCCTCGACGCCGGTCCAGACGGCGCCGACGGCACCCTCGACGGCGGTCGCGGCATCCTCGGGCCTGGTGATCAGGTAGAAGAAGGCGAAGACCACGACGAGCGCGATCACGATTCGCTTGACCCACTTCACGCGTTCGTTCCCTTCGACGAGCACAGTGGGCAAGCCGCCCCCCGGTGGGCCGACCCAAGACAAAGACAGGCTCTTGTCTATCGCACGACGGCGCTCGGCGGGAGTCCTCCGCTCGGCGCGGCGCGTCCGAACGGTAGGATTTCCCCGATCGGCCTGGCCGGGAGGACTCGGCATCGCCGGGAATGGGAGCCATGGCCGGCATCGAAGAGGTCGCGAAGCTCGCGGGGGTCTCCACCGCGACCGTCTCACGTGCGCTCAGCGGCCGGGGCCACGTCTCGCCCGCCTCGAAGGCGAAGGTCGTCGAGGCCGCCGCGCGGCTCGGCTACGTCGTCTCGTCGAACGCCTCGAGCCTCGCCTCGGGCCGCACCCGCAACATCGGCGTGGTGATCCCGTTCCTCAATCGCTGGTTCTTCTCGTCGGTGCTCGAGGGCGCCCAGCAGGAGCTGCTGCGCAGCGGCTACGACCTCACCCTCTACAACCTGTCGGGCGACGGCCGCGAGCGGGCGAGCGTGTTCGAGCACTTCCTGCTGCGACAGCGGGTCGACGCGGTGATCGCCGTGTCGCTCGAGCTCACCGAACCCGAGGTGGCGCGGCTGCACGAGCTCGGCAAGCCCCTCGTCGGCGTCGGCGGGCCGATCCCCGGGGTGCGCACGCTCACGATCGACGACGCCGCGGTCGCCCGGCTCGCGACCGAGCACCTCATCGCGCTCGGGCACTCACGCATCGCCCACATCGGCGGCGACCTCGAGTTCGACCTCGACTTCCACCTGCCCACCAACCGCCGCATCGGCTACGAGGGCGCGCTCGCCGACGCGGGCATCGAGCTCGATCCGCGCCTGTTCGCGCCGGCCGACTTCACCATCCGCGGCGGATACCACGCGGCCAAGCAACTGCTGGGGGTGCCGCACGATCGGCCCACGGCGATCTTCGCGGCATCCGATGAGATGGCGATCGGGTCGATCCTCGCCGCGCGCGACCTCGGACTCTCCGTGCCGCGCGACGTGTCGATCATCGGCATCGACGACCACGACCTCGCCGACTTCTTCGGCCTCTCGACGGTCGCGCAGTTCCCGCGCCTGCAGGGCGAGAAGGCGGTCGAGATCCTCATGGAGCAGCTCGAGCCCGAGGCGGATGCCCCGGCGCCGGCCGCGACGCCCCTCCCCTACGAGCTGCGCGTCCGTTCCTCCACGGCCCGGCCGCCCGAGCGCTGAGCCGCCCGACGACGACTCAGGCCGGCAGCCGCAACCGCCCGAGCGCGGCCTGGATCGCGACGGCCGCGGCGCCCCGCGCCCAGGACACGAAGCCGGCGTCGTCGACGGACACCTCGACAGGTGTCGCCTCGGGGTCGCGGTCGGCGGCGAGCGCGGCGAGCGCGTCGTCGCCTGCGACGTTCCACAGCGCCATGCCCTCGCCCGAGAGCACGATCGTGTCGACCATGGCCAGGTTGGCGATGAGCGCCATCATGCGTCCGAGGGCGCGGCCCGCGGCGGTCGTGATCGAGACGGCGAGCGGATGCCCCTCCGCGGCCAATCGCAGCACCTCGTCGTAGTCCACCTCGTGCCCGAGCGCGATGCCGAGCTGCGCGGTGATGCTCGGGATGGAGAGCATGGCGCCGGAGCATCCGCGATGCCCCTCGGGGCACATCGGTCCGTTGGGGTCGAGCGGCAGGTGGCCCCCGAGGCCGAGGCCCGAGTCGGGCGTGGCGATGACCCGGTCGTGCACCACGAGCCCGTACCCGACGCCGGCGCCGATCGTCACGACGGCGAAGGAGTCGCGTCCGCGCACGGCGCCGAACCACTGCTCGGCGGTGGTGAGCGCGGTCACGTCGTTCTCGACGGTGACGGGCACGCCGACGCGTGCTTCGAGCAGGTCGGCGAGTGCCACGTCGCGCCAGCCGAGGAACGGCGCCCGCGTCACGATGCGCTCGCCGGCCACGTTGCCGCCGATGCTCACGCCGACGCCGCCGAGGTCGCCGCCGCCGGCGTCGCGGAGTTCGGCGAYGACGTCGGCGAGCACCCGCACGACGCCGTCGACGTCGTGGCCCTCGAGTGATCGCTCGGCGGTCGCCACCTCGCCGGCCCGCAGGTCGGTGACGGCGCCGAACACGTGGTCGCCGGTGACCTTCATGCCGACGAAGCGACTGGTGTCGACGGCGACGTCGAGCGGTCGCGCCGGTCGCCCGATCGACCCCTGCACGGTCTCGGATGCCTCRACCAGGAGTCCGCGATCGAGGAACGGCTTGCTGAGCCGGGTGAGGCTCGCCGGTGAGAGCCCGAGCCGTCGGCCGAGTTCCGCCCGCGAGATCGGCCCGTGGATGAGCACCTCTCGCGCGAGATCGCGGGCCGAGGCGCTCACCTCGATCGGCTGCTCCGCCATCGGTATCCTCCCGTGTTCGTTTCATTGTGGCATGAAGCATGCGACCATCGGCCCTTCGACCAGCCACTGAACAACTGGATCAACCCGGTTGACAACGTAGTTCTTTCTATCGTAGAAAGAACTCATGCAACGCCGCCCCGGGCTCGTCCACCTCCGCAACGGAGGGACCAGCGTCATCCTCGACGCCCGCCACACCGCGCTTCCCGCGATCGTATTCTGGGGCGAGGACCAGGGCGACCTCTCCGAGGGCGAACTCGCGGCCGTCGGCACGGCGGCCCTGCCGCAGCGGGTGTCGGGCGGCCTCGACCAGCCGGCGCCGCTCACGCTCATCCCGCAGGAGTCCTCGGGCTGGCTCGGCACCCCCGGCCTGATCGGCCACCACGACGGCCGCAACTTCTCGACCAAGCTCGTCACCGCGTCCGTCGACGTCGACGCGGCCTCCGGCACCGCCGTCATCAGGGCAGCGGATGCCGCGGCCGGCCTCACGGCCACGATCACCGTCGAGGTCACCGCATCGGGCCTCCTCCGCCAGCGCATCACCCTCGAGAACACCGCCGCCGAGCCCTACTCGCTCCTCGCGCTCGCGCCGACGTTCCCCGTGCCGGGCGACCTCGACGAACTGCTCGACACCACCGGACGGCACCTGCGCGAACGCTCGCCGCAGCGCCACGCGTTCACCATCGGCACGCACGTGCGCGAGAG
>NZ_JBFUCL010000217.1:0-6452 GCF_056405255.1 Agromyces sp. P1_H4
GGGGCGCCGGATCGTATATCCGCAGTTCGATGCATGCGGTCACCGCGTGCGGTCGCGCTCAGGCGCGGGGGGCGTGCGCCTCGAGGAACTGGTACACCTCGGTCTGGTCGACACCCGGGAACGTGCCGGTGGGCAGCGCCGCGAGCAGCGACGTGGGGGTGCGCGCGGCCGGCCATGAGGCATCAGCCCACGTATCGGCCAAGTCGCCCGGCGGGCGCCGGCAGCAGGACTCGTCGGGGCAGCGCGACACCGCACGATGGGGTGTCTCGCGTCCGCGAAACCATTTCACGTGCTCGAACGGCACGCCGACCGACACCGAGTACTCGCCCTCCTTCGCCTTCTCGATGCGCGACGTGCACCAGAACGTGCCCGACGAGGTGTCGGTGTACTGGTACCAAGGGCTGAAGCGGTCCTCGACGTCGAAGACGGTGCGGGCCGTCCAGTTGCGGCACACCGTGGTGCCCTCGACCGCGCCGAGCGCATCGCTCGGGAAGCGCACCTTGTCGTTCTCGTACGCCTTGATGATGGTGCCCGACTCGTGCACCTTCATGAAGTGCACCGGGATGTCGAGGCGCGCCGTCGCGAGGTTCGTGAACCGGTGCGCGGCGGTCTCGTAGGAGACGGCGAAGTGGTCGCGCAGCTCCTCCATCGAGATGCGGCGCAGGTTCTTCGCCTCGGTGAGGTAGCGCACGGCCGCCTGCTCGGGCAGGAGGATCGCGGCGGTCAGGTAGTTCGTCTCGATGCGCTGCCGCAGGAAGTCGGCGTAGCCGCGGGGCTCGTCGTGGTCGAGCAGGTGGCTCGCGAGCGCCTGCAGGATGGGGGAGCGCGAGTCGCGCGACGGTGACTGCTGGGTGGGCAGGTAGATGCGGCCGTTGCGCTTGTCGGTGACCGAGCGGGTGGAGTGCGGCAGGTCGCCCACGTAGTGCAGCGAGTAGCCGAGGTGGCTCGCCATGTCGGCGACGAGCTGGTGCGACACCGGTCCGCCGGTGTGGCCGACGGCCTCGAGCAGCTCGGCCGCCTTCGCCTCGAGCTCGGGGTAGAAGTTGTCGCGGGAGCGCATCTCGGCGCGCAATTCGGCGTTCGCGCGCCGTGCCTCCTCGGGGGTGGCCGCGCGCTCGCGGTGCAGCCGGTCGATCTCGTGGTGCAGGGCGAGGATCGTCTGCAGGGTCTGGTCGCTCATGCCCTTCGCCACCCGGAACGGCGGCAGCCCGAGGGCGGCGAAGACAGGTCCGCGCTGCGCCCGCTCGACGGCGATCTCGAGCGCCGCCCGCTCAGACGGCGCGTCGGGCTTCAGCAGCTCGTCGGCCGTCGTGCCGAGCGCGAGCGCGATCGTGCGCAGCATCGACAGCCGCGGCTCGCGCTTGCCGTTCTCGATCGCCGACACCTGCGACGGCGCCCGGTCGATGGCGGCCGCCAGCCGGCCGAGCGTCATGCCGCGGGCGACGCGGCGCTCCCGGATGCGGCGACCCAGGGTCAGCGCGTCCACCTCGTCGGGGTCGACCCCGGCGGAGTCGACGTCGGCGGACTCGACCTGTGCGGCGCGGCGATCGGCGGTGACCATGCCTTCGATGCTCACACGGGCGAGCGGATGCCGCAAACGGAACAACCCCGAATATTCTGCGTTCGATCGCTGCGGCCTCGGTTCACGGTGGGTCTCGGCTTCAAGGTGGAGCGAAAGAAGAACGCGAATTCCGGATGTCGCGATGTCACCCGCCGAGCGCCGGCTTCAGCTCCCTGGCGAAGAAGTCCATGAACCCGTCGGGGTCGGGACCGTTGTTCATGAGCACGACGTGGTCGTAGCCGACCTGCTCGTACTCCCGGATCGCCTCGAGGTGCTTCGCGGCATCCGGTCCGCACGGCATCGACGCCGCCACGTCCTCGGGCTTCACGACCTGCGAGGCCGCCTCGAAGTTGGCCGGATTGGGCAGCTCGCTCATGACCTTCCAGCCCGTGAGCGACCAGCGACTCGCCTCGAATGCGGCCCGCACCGCCTGCTCCTCGGTCTCGGCCCACGCGAGGCCCACCTCGCCGTAGGTCGGCCCGCTGCCGCCGGCACCGCGGTAGGCGTCGAACAACTCGGGCTTCGGCTCGGTGCCGAACATCCCGTCGCCGAGCTCGGCGGCCAGCTCAGCGGCATTCGTGCCACCGGCGGCCACGGCGATCACGGGCAGCTCGTCGGGCAGGTCGAACACGCGCGCGTCCTCGAGGTCGAGGTACTCGCCCCGGTACGACTGGTAGCCGCCCTGCCACAGCAGGCGGATGATCTCGAGGGCCTCGCGGAGCATCGCCTGCCGGTCGGCGACCGCGGGGAATCCGCGTCCGACGACGTGCTCGTTGAGCCGCTCGCCCGAGCCGACGCCGAGCGTGAACCGGCCGTCGGAGACGAGCGACAGGGTCGCCGCGGCCTGCGCGATGATCGCCGGGTGGTACCGCACCGTCGGGCAGGTCACGCCGGTGGCCAGGCCGACCGACTCGGTGCTCGCCGCGATGGCGCCCAGCACGGTCCAGGCGAACGGCGAGTGCCCCTGCGAGTCGAGCCACGGGTGGTAGTGGTCGCTGATCTCGACGAAATCGAATCCGGATGCCTCCGCCAGCTTCGCCTGGCGCACCAACTCGTTGGGTCCGAACCCCTCGGCCGAAAGCTTGKAGCCGTACTGCATGCGTCTCCCCTCGACCACGGCAGGCTACGTGCGGATCGCCGCCGCCGGAATCCGGTTGCGTTCGTGCCGACGTCGGGTCACAATGCCCGGCCGCGGCCGCTCGGAGGCGCGCGGCGGCGCGGGCGCGCTCGCGTTATACGCCTCGGTTCGACGCCTCGCAAGGGTCTTCTGGCGGTGGAACCGCGAACCTAGCGTTCTTGGGGATACGAGCGGGGCCTGCCTGTGCAGGCCACCGAGACGGGAAGTGAGTTGACGATGACGAACAGCACGACACCTGGATACCCGAGTTCGAACGACGCGTCATTCGGTGCGAACGAAGCGGCAGTCGGCGGCTCCACCACCACCGGCGTGCCGGGAACGACGGGCACCACCGGAACCACGGGCACGACCGGGACGACCGGCGTGAGCGGCACGACCTACGAGTCGACCACGCCCGGCAAGCGCGACGAGGCCGCCAACCTCGCCAAGGAGGCCGGCGACGCCGGCAAGCGCGTCGCGGGAACGGCCAAGGAGGAGACCAAGGCGGTCGGATCGGAGGCGCGCTACCAGGCCCGCCGTCTCGCCGACCAGGTCGGCAGCGAGGTGCGCCAGCAGGCCGCGACCCAGCAGAGCCGCGCAGCAAAGGGCCTCCGCAGCGTCGGCGACGAGTTCTCCAGCATGGCCAACGGCACCGGAACCGGTTCGGGCTTCGCGGCGGATGTCGCCCGCCAGGCGGGCGACCGCGTGGGCGCCGTCGCGCAGTGGCTCGACGAGCGCGACCCGCGCGACCTGCTCGAGGAAGTGAAGGGCTTCGCCCGCCGCCGTCCCGGCGTCTTCATCGGCATCGCCGTCGGCGCCGGCGTGGTCGTCGGTCGCCTGGTGCGGGCACTGGCCCAGCCGTCGGACGACGACTCGTCGGGCGGCTCGCGCCGCTACGCCACCTACGGCAACGGCGACAGGGCATCCGCGGGCACGCGCACCGGCACGTCGTACGGCCGCACCGGGACGCTCGGCACGAGCGGCGCCACGGGCACCGGAACCACCGTTCCGGGCGAGACCACGGTCGTCACGGGCACGGTCGGCGGCGCTGCCGCGGACCCGCTGGCCGGTGAGACGTGGACGGAGGGCGGCACCACGACCTCGAGGGACGGTCTCTGATGACGAACCTGAACCAGCCGCGCGCGGGCTCGCACGCGGCATCCGACCTGCCGACGCCGTCGGAGCAGCAGGCGACGACGACGTCGCTGGGCGACCTGATGGCCGAGGTCAGCCGTGACATCTCGACGCTCATCCGGCAGGAGATGGCGCTCGCCAAGGCGGAGCTGAAGCAGACGGTGAAGCAGACCGGGAAGGGCGCGGGCCTCTTCGGAGGGGCCGGCGTCGCCGGATTCTTCACCTTGCTGTTCCTCTCGATCGCCCTCTGGTGGGCGCTCGGATACCTCATGGGGAACGCGTGGTCGGCAGTGATCGTGGCGGTCATCTGGGGGATCGTCGCCGCGGTGCTGTACTTCACGGGCAAGAAGGAGATCGAAGAGGTCGAGGGCATGCCCCAGACCGTCGACACGGTCAAGGAGATCCCCGAGACGCTGAAGAGGAATGAGGAGAACCGATGAGCAACCCCGATGTCGTCCGCTCGGACGACCCTGATGTGATCCGCGCCGACATCGAGCGCACGCAGCGTGAACTCGGCCAGGACGTCGACGCGCTCGCCGACAAGGTGAACCCGGCCAAGGCCGCCCAGCGCCAGACCGACAAGGTGAAGCGGGCCGCATCCCGGTTCAAGGACCGCGTGATGGGCAGCGCCTCCGACATGGTCGACTCGACCGGTGAAGCGGTCGCCGATGCGCCCCGCAGGGTCGCGTCCGCGACGCAGGGCAACCCCGTCGCCGTCGGCCTCATCGCCTTCGGCGTCGGCCTCCTCGCCGCTTCGCTCATTCCGGCGTCGCGTGTCGAGCAGGACGCGGCGGAGAAGGTGAAGGACGCCGCGGCGCCGCTCGTCGACGAGGCGAAGGACGTCGCCAAGGAGTCGGCCGAGCACCTGAAGGAGCCCGCGCGCGAGGCCGCCGAGGCGGTCAAGGACCGCGCGCAGGAGGGCGTCGAGAATGTCAAGGCCGAGGGCCAGGACGCGGCGTCGCAGGTGCAGAACGATGCGAAGCACGCGGCCGACCGCCAGATGAGCTGAGGCCGCCTACCCGGCTGATCCGAACGGATGCCCCGTCCGCCACTCCCCCCGAGTGAACCCCCCTAGTGCGGACGGGGCATCGTCCTGCCCGCGCCGTCCTGCCTGGTCCGTTCTGCGACGAGTTCCGCGATGACGCGCCGGGCGTTCGCGGCGAGCGGGGGATTGCGCGTCGAGTAGTACGGCAGTTGCGCCAGGGCCTGCAGGAGCACCCAGCCGCGAGCGCGCGCCCAGGTCGCGTCGTCGGCGCCCACCGCGTCCCGGAAGGTCGGGCGCGCCCCCGGAGGCAGCAGGTTCCACGCGGCGCGCAGGTCGCTGGCCGGGTCGCCGAGGCCCATCGAGCTGAAGTCGAGCACGCCGACGAGGCGGCCGCCGGCTCCGTCGTCGGCACCGTCCTGCACCAGCAGGTTGCCGGGAGACAGGTCGCCGTGGATCCACGCGAGGCGATCGGCTCGGGGCGCGCCGAGCGCCTCCTCCCAGATGGCGACGACGTCGTCGTGCATCGGTCGCAGCTCCTCCTCGAGGAGCGTGAGGTTCGTGCGCACGAGCTCGTCCTCCTCGTGCAACGGCCGCGGCCACGCCGTCGTCGGCGCCCCCGCCGGATCGAGCGCGCGCATGGCGACGACGAACCGGCCGAGGTCGGCGGCGAGGGCGTGCGCATCGAGGCCGTCTGATTCGGCGACAGGGTGCACGCCGTCGACCCACCGGCACACGGTCCACGGCCAGGGATACCCCTCGCCGGGCGCGCCGAGGGCCAGTGGCACGGGCGYCGCGAACGGAAGTGCGGGCGCGATCCGCGGCAACCAGGCGAACTCGCGCTCGAGCGGGGCGACCGCCCAGTGGATGCGGGGCATCCGGACCGACAGGTCGTCGCCGAGCCGGTATATCGCGTTGTCGGTGCCCGTCGACGGCACCGGTTCGACGGGCAGGCCCGCCCACTCGGGGAACTGGGCGGCGACCAGCGAGGCCGCGAGCGCGGCATCCGTCTGCACCTCGTCATCGTGCATGCGAGGGTGCAGTTGCTCGCCCCCGCCCGTCACGACGTCACGAGGTGGCGCGCTCGGGAGGCGAGCACCTCGGGCACGTGTGTCTCCGCCCAGGCGCGCATGCCGGCGAGCGGCACGAGCAGTGAGGCGCCGAGGCCGGTGAGCTCGTACTCGACGCGCGGTGGCGACTCGGCGTAGGCCTGCCGCGCGATGAGCCCGTCGGCCTCGAGTGCACGCAGCGTCTCGGTGAGCACCTTCGACGTGACCACGCCGACGCGGGCCTTCAGCGCCGTGAACCGGAGCGGGCCGTCGGCGAGGGCGAGGATCACGAACATCGACCAGCGCTCGCCGATGCGCTGCATGACCACACGGCTCGGGCAGTCGGGGCGCAGCACGTCGTTGACGACGGCCGGCATGGCCACGCCGATTGCGTCGGATTGCGTCACGGCTCCACCTCGGTTCCGTTGAAGTAACCGGTATCCAATCCATACTATTGCGGCCATGCGAATTCTTCTGACCGGGGCGACCGGCTACATCGGATCGGCCGTGCTCGACGTGCTCGTCGAGGCGGGACACGAGGTCACTGCCGTGGTGCGCAGCGCACGGGCGGCCCGCGAGGTCGCCGAGCGCGGCGCCACTGCGGTGCAG
>NZ_JBFUCL010000218.1:0-6391 GCF_056405255.1 Agromyces sp. P1_H4
GTGGCGGACCGCGCCCCGGGCCTGCACCTCGCCGAGCTCCTCCCCGAGGTGCTGCCGGCGGGCCGAGCAGCCGGTGCCCTCACGGCCGACGGCGCTGCGCTGCTCGACCCGTCGGGAGTCCTCCAGCCCGGTGCGCCGCTCTGCCCGCCCGAGGGCGACGCCGGCACCGGCATGGTGGCGACGAACTCCGTCGCCCCGAGGACGGGCAACGTCAGCGCCGGCACGAGCATCTTCGCGATGGTGGTGCTCGAGCGCCCGCTCGCGCACGCGCACCACGAGCTCGACCTCGTCACGACGCCCGCGGGCGACCCCGTGGCGATGGTGCACTGCAACAACGGCGCCAGCGAGCTCGCGGCGTGGGCCGGCGTGTTCGCCCGGTTCGCCGCGGCATCCGGAACCCCCGTCGAGCCGGATGCCGTGTTCGAGGCCCTCTTCCGCGAGGCGCTCGACGGCGACGCCGACGCCGGTGGCCTGCTCGCCTACAACCACCTCGCGGGCGAGCCGATCGCGGGGCTCACCGAGGGCCGGCCGCTGTTCGTGCGCACGCCCGACAGCCGGTTCAGCCTCGGCAACTTCATGCGCGCGCAGCTCTACGGCGTGTACGGCACCCTCGCGCTCGGCATGCGGGTGCTCGCCGGGGAGGGGGTCGAGATCGACCGGATGTTCGCGCACGGCGGCATCTTCCGCACCGCGGGCGTCGCCCAGCGCTTCCTCGCGGGCGCACTCGACGCGCCCGTCGCGGTCGGCGAGACGGCGTCCGAGGGCGGCGCGTGGGGCATCGCCGTGCTGGCGTCGTACCTCTCGGCCGCCGACGAGGTCGACCTCGGCACCTACCTCGGCGAACGCGTCTTCGCGGATGCCGCGATCGACACCGTCGAGCCCGTGGCCGACGACGTCGCCGGGTTCTCCGCCTACCTCRACCGCTACCGGGCCGGGCTGGCCGTCGAGTCGGCCGCCGTCGACGCGCTCTGACCGTAGCGGCCCGYGCCGCGATGGCGCCGCACGCCGCACCCGCACCGCACCCACACCACCAAGCACCCCCCGACGCACCGAACATCGCACCACGAGGAGACCCACATGACCCGCACGCCCCTCCAGACGAACCTCGACCAGTACGAGGTCTGGTTCCTCACCGGCAGCCAGCACCTGTACGGCCCCGAGACGCTCAAGCAGGTCGCCGACCAGTCACGACAGGTCGCCGAGACGCTCGACGCGGCATCCGATGTACCCGTGAAGGTCGTGTGGATGCCGGTGCTCACCGACTCCGACGCCATCAAGCGCGTCGCCCTCGAGGCGAACGCCGCCGAGAACGTCATCGGGCTCGTCGCGTGGATGCACACGTTCAGCCCCGCCAAGATGTGGATCGCCGGGCTCGACGCCCTGCAGAAGCCGCTCGCGCACCTGCACACCCAGGCCAACGTCGAGCTGCCCTGGGGCGACATCGACTTCGACTTCATGAACCTCAACCAGGCCGCGCACGGCGACCGTGAGTTCGGCTACATCCAGACCCGCCTCGGCGTGCCGCGCAAGACCATCGTCGGCCACGCGAGCGACCCGCGCGTGCAGCGAGAGTTCGGCACGTGGCAGCGCGCGGCCGCCGGCCTCGCGGCATCCCGCAGCCTGAAGCTCGCCCGCTTCGGCGACAACATGCGCTACGTCGCCGTGACCGAGGGCGACAAGACCGAGGCCGAGCTGCGATTCGGCGTGCAGGTCAACACGTGGGGCGTGAACGAGCTCGCCGAGGCGGTGGCCGCGGCATCCGACGCCGAGGTCGACCTGCTCGTCGCCGAGTACGAGGACCTCTACGAGGTCGTGCCCGAGCTGCGGAAGGGCGGTGAGCGGCACCAGTCGCTGCGCGACGGCGCGGCGATCGAGCTGGGCCTGCGCTCGTTCCTCGAGGAGGGCGGCTTCGGCGCGTTCACCACGAGCTTCGAAGACCTCGGCGCGCTGAAGCAGCTGCCGGGCCTCGCGGTGCAGCGCCTCATGGCCGAGGGCTACGGCTTCGGCGCCGAGGGCGACTGGAAGACCGCCATCCTCGTGCGCGTCGCGAACGTCATGGGCGCCGGGCTGCCGGGCGGTGCGAGCCTCATGGAGGACTACACCTATGACCTCACGCCCGGCGACGAGCTCATCCTCGGCGCGCACATGCTCGAGGTCTCGCCGTCGCTCACCTCCGCGAAGCCGACGCTCGAGATCCACCCGCTCGGCATCGGCGGCAAGGAGGACCCCGTGCGCCTCGTCTTCACCGCCGACCCCGGCCCCGCCGTGGTGGTCGCGATGAGCGACATGCGCGATCGCTTCCGCCTCACGGCCAACGTCGTCGAGAACGTCGAGCTGCGGCATCCGCTGCCCAAGCTCCCCGTCGGCCGCGCTGTCTGGAAGCCCGCCCCCGACTTCCACACCAGCGCCGCGGCCTGGCTGACCGCCGGAGCGGCGCACCACACCGTGATGTCGACGGCCGTGGGCGTCGAGGTGTTCCGCGACTTCGCCGAGATGGCCAAGGCCGAGCTGCTCGTCATCGACGAGGACACCACCCTGCCCGGTTTCCAACGCGAGGTGCGCTGGAACCAGGCGTACTACCGCCTGGCGCAGGGCCTCTGATCGAGGGCGGCGAGGGCAGTGCAGGCGKCGAGGTCAGTGCGGGCGGCGAGGTCGACATGAGCGAAGCGGATGCCGCGAGCCGGCCGGTCCCGGCGGCTGAGCCGGCCGCGGCATCCGGAGCATCCGCGGCATCCGGAGCAGCGGGCGTGCCGACGATGTTCGACGTCGCCCGGCGCGCCGGCGTCTCGCACCAGACGGTCTCGCGGGTGCTCAACGACCTCACCGGGGTCGCGGCCTCGACGAAGCTCCGCGTCGAGCAGGCCATCGCCGAGCTGTCGTACACGCCGTCGCCGGCCGCCCGCGCGATGGCGAAGCGCCGCTCGGGGTCGATCGGGCTGATCCAGGCGGGCCGACCCGACTACGGACCGTCGAACGCCGCGCTCGGCTTCAACGAGGCCGCGCACGAGGCTGGCTACACCGTGACCCAGGCGAGCATGCGCTCGCTCGACGCCGAGGTGCTCCGCCAGGCGGTGCACCGGCTCGCGCTGCAGCGCGTCGAGGCGATCGTGCTGATCTCGGGGGAGCGGGAGGGCGTCGGCGTGCTCACGGGCATCGACGCGGGCGTGCCACTCGTCGTGGTGGCCTCCGAGCCGACGCCAGGGCTGCACCGCGTGTCGATGGACCAGTACGCCGGCGCCCGACTCGCGACCGAGCACCTCATCGCGCTCGGGCACCGTGAGATCCGCCACGTCGCCGGCCCGGCCGACTCGATGGATGCCGCGGAGCGCCGCCGCGGGTGGACGGACGCCATGCGGTCCCACGGGCTCGAGGTGCACGCGCCCATCGTCGGGGACTGGCTCGCGGCATCCGGTGACGCGGCAGCCCGCGCCATCCTTGCCGAGGGCGTCGCGACGGCCGTGTTCGTGGCGAACGACCAGATGTCGCTCGGCCTGCTGCACGCGTGCTTCGAATCGGGCGTGCGCGTGCCCGACGACCTCAGCGTCATCGGCTTCGACGACATCCCCGAGGCGGCGTTCTTCACGCCGGCGCTCACCACCGTGCGCCAGGACTTCGAGGCGCTCGGCCACGACATCATGGCGACGGTGCTGGACGTGCTCCGCGACGAGCCCGACGCACCCGACCGCACGGCGCGGGTGCCAGAGGTGCTCGTGCGGGCGAGCACGGCGCCGCCGCGCCGTCAGCTCGCGCCCGCCGAGTAGTCGGGCAGCTCCTGCAGGGTCCAGCGGTTGCCGTCGGGATCCTTCAGCGTGATGAACCGACCCCACTCCTGCTCGTCGACGCCATCGGCCTCGACGCCCTTCGCGCGCAGGTCGGCGAGCACCGCGTCGGCGTCGTCGATCACGACCTGGATGACGTCGAGCGACCCGGGCTCCAGCGTCGCGCCGAGGCCTTCGCCGATCGCGATCGAGCACGCAGACCCGGGCGGGGTGAGCTGCACGAAGCGCAGCCCCTCGAAGACAGTGCGGTCGTGGTCGGCGTTGAAGCCGAGCTTGTTCACGTAGAAGTCCTTCGCCCGGTCGACGTCGCTGACGGGCACGTGGATGAGTTCGATCTTCCAGTCCATGGGTGGCTCCTCGGTCGGTTGCGCGATCCGTTCCATCGAATCGTCTGCGCCCAGTCTGGCCAACGATGCGGTCAGTTCCTGTCCGCATACGGTGACGGATGCCGGAGCTCCGCGCCGCGGCATCCGCTCGCCCCGTGACGCCGTCGACCCCCGGTGGAAGGATGGAGCCCATGGCACTGCACATCACCGGAGACGACGCCGCCGACGAACTGCTCAGCACCGACGCGTTCGCCCTGCTCACGGGCATGCTGCTCGACCAGCAGGTCGCGATGGAGACGGCCTTCGCCGGGCCACTGAAGATCAAGGAGCGCGCCGGCTCGATCGAGCCTGCCGCCCTGGCCGGCTACGATCCCGAGCGATTCGCTGAGCTGTTCAAGCAGACGCCCGCCGTGCACCGCTACCCGGGGTCGATGGCCGGGCGGGTGCAGTCGTTGGCGCAGGCCGTCGTCGACGACTGGGGTGGCGACGCCGCCGCCATCTGGACGCAGGGCGACCCCGACGGGGCCGAGGTGCTCAAGCGCCTCAAGGCGCTGCCGGGGTTCGGCGAGCAGAAGGCGCGGATCTTCCTGGCGCTGCTGGGCAAGCAGCTCGGGCTCGAGGCATCCGGCTGGCGCGAGGCCGTCGGCCACTACGGCGACGACGGATGCTTCGCCTCGGTCGCCGACATCACCGACCCCGAGTCGCTCGCCAAGGTGCGCGCGACGAAGCAGGCGGCCAAGGCCGCGGCCAAGGCGCCCAAGGCCTAGCGCCGAGTCGGGGGCCGCGCGCGCGCCCGCACTCGTCACCGCACCGATTCAGGCAACCGGGCGCGATTCAGGCGGAATCGGCGCACTTCGTCCTGAGCGCCGGCTGTTCGCCTGCGCCGCCGCCGCGCGGACGGTGGGGGGTCGCGCGGCACCGACCGACGGAGCTGCGTCGGCGGATGCGTCGCGGGAATCCCGTTCACGCGCTGGAACGCCTGAGGCCCGGGATTCCGTCACGCGAACGGGATTCCGGCGCCCTGAATGAGCGCTCACATTCGCGTCGACCGACGTTGGCCCGCCCATCCTGCGGCCGCCCCGGCCGGCCTGCCGATGCGAGCCGACAGGCGGAGAAGCGCCCGGAAAGCGGCATCCGTCGACCGTGATGCATCCGTTATCGAACTCGCACTTGTGAGCGCTAACAAGTGAGCGCTAACATCTCGAATGCGGTCAGGATGAACTGACCGCCCGGCGCACCAGGGACGCAGCATCACCGATCACTCCGCCGGCACCACTGAACAAGGAGGTTCACACTGATGAAGAAGCTCATCGGACTCGCCGCCGCCGGCGCGATGCTCCTCGCCCTTTCCGCCTGCGCGGGAGCCGGCGGGAGCGGCGGCGCGAGCGAGGGCCCGAAGGCGCTCGACGAACTCGTCGTCGGTTTCGCCCAGGTCGGCGCGGAGTCGGGATGGCGCACCGCCAACACCAAGGACATCCAGGCAGCCTTCGAGGACGCGGGCATCGAACTCAAGTTCTCCGACGCGCAGCAGAAGCAGGAGAACCAGATCAAGGCGATCCGCTCCTACATCCAGCAGGGCGTCGACTACATCGCCTTCTCGCCGGTCGTCGAGACCGGGTGGGACGCGGTGCTCAACGAGGCCAAGGCCGCGGGCATCCCCGTCGTGCTCACCGACCGTGCAGTCGACAGCAAGGACACGTCGCTGTACCAGTCGTTCCTCGGCTCCGACTTCATCGAGGAGGGCAAGAAGGCCGGCCTCTGGGTGCTCGACCAGTACAAGGACTCGACGGAGAAGGTCAACATCGTCCAGCTCGAGGGCACGACGGGCGCCGCTCCGGCGATCGACCGCGCCGAGGGCTTCGCCGACACGATCCGCCAGAACCCGAACCTCGAGGTGGTGGCCAGCCAGACCGGTGACTTCACGCGTGCCGGCGGCAAGCAGGTCATGGAGGCGATGCTGAAGTCGAACCCCGACATCGACCTGGTCTACGCGCACAACGACGACATGGGCCTCGGCGCCATCGAGGCGATCGAAGCGGCGGGCCTGGTTCCCGGCGAGGACATCAAGATCGTCACGGTCGACGCGGTGCACGACGGCATGCAGGCCCTCGCCGACGGCAAGATCAACTTCATTGTGGAGTGCTCGCCGCTCCTCGGCAAGCAGCTCGTCGACATCATCAAGACCCTCAACGACGGTGGCGAGGTCGAGCAGCGCATCATCACCGAGGAGACCACGTTCGACCAGGAGCAGGCCATCGAGGCCCTGCCCGACCGGCAGTACTGATC
>NZ_JBFUCL010000219.1:0-6386 GCF_056405255.1 Agromyces sp. P1_H4
GCGTGAGCTCCGTGGCCGCGCGGGCGATGCGGTCGCCGAGCGTCGTCGATCCCCAGTCGTCGGGCGCCGCGAAGAGCGACGTGGGCATGGGCATCGCCCGGAGGAACGCGAACAGCGGGCGCAGCTGCTCGTCGACGACCATCGCGTGACGGGGCGTGCCCGCCGTTGCCGCGAGGATGACCGGCTTGGCGATGAGCAGGTCGTTGTCGAGCACGTCGGCGAACGACTTGAACAGCCCGCTGATGCCCGCCTTGTAGACCGGGGTGCTCGCGATGACGGCGTCCGCTCCGGCGAGGAGCTCGATCGCGGCCTGCAGGCGCACGCCGGGGAATCCGGCCACGATGGCCTGCGCGATCTCGACGGCGAGCCCGCTCAGCTCGATCACGTTCACGGTCGCGGGCATCCCGGCCTCGCCGAGCAGGTCGATCGTCTTCTGCACGGCCCGGTCGGCGAGCAGCCGTGTGGTGGACGGGTCGCTCACGCCCGCGCTGACGACGACGAGCCGCAGGGGCCGGCTCGCGGCATCCGTTGCGAGCTGATCGGGCGTGTGGATGGGAGTGCTGGTCATGAGAGGTTCCTTCGCATGGCGAGTTGCTGCACCTCGGCCGAGGGGCCGGAGGCGCCGGCGAGCAGGGCGAGGCTGAGGTCGCGCAGCATCACGATCTGGTCGTGATCGAGGGCGCGGCCGAGCGCCTCGGTGACGTGCCGGGCGACCCCGGCGCCGACGCGGCGCTGGGTGGCCAGTCCGTCTGGGGTGAGGCGGATGCGGCGTGCCCGGCCGTCGGCGGCATCGTCGACCCGTTCGACGAGGCCGCGGGCCTCGAGGCGCACGATGAGGCGCGACATGCCGGGCTGGGTGATGAGCACGTCGTCGCCGAGCTCCGTGATCCTGAGCCCGTCGGGCTCCGACGAGAGGGCGAAGAGCACCGCGTACTCACGGGTGAGCAGGCCCTCCCAGATGTCGGCGTCGGTGAGCTCGCGGGCGATCGTGGCCTGGGCGCGGTAGTACGCCTCCCAGGCCTCGTTCGCGAGCCGGGCGTCGTGCGCCACGGTCACGCCGCCAGGGGGAAGCGCGCCGGAGCGTTCRGGTCGCTGTCCTGGTAGGGCGAGGCACCCGACAGGTTGTCGCCGCGGTTCGGGTTCGGTCGCGGCTGGCGGGGCTCCGAGTCGCCGTACTTCGCGGTGACGAGACTCGCGTGCGTCGGGGCATCCGGAACCCCAGGTGCGCGCCGCGCCGCCATCTCCTGGCGCAGCACGGGCACCACCTCGGTGCCGAGCAGCTCGACCTGCTCGAGCGCGACCTCGACGGGGAGCGCCAGGCCGYCGAGCGACCACAGCTGGCGCTGGTAGTCGCCGAACCCCTCCTGGAACGTGAGGGTCTTGTCGATGACCTCCTGCGGGCTGCCCACGCTGAGCGGCGTGCGGGCCATGAAGTCGTCGAGCGAGCTGCCCTTGAAGAGCGGGTACTCCTCGAAGTACGGCCGGAACGCGGCGACGGCGTCCTGCGAGCGCTTCGCGATGAACGCCTGTCCGCCGAGGCCGACGATCGCCTGGTCGCGAGTGCCGTGACCGTAGTGCTCGAACCGGTCGCGGTAGAAGTCGACGAGCGGCTTGAAATGGAAGTTCGGGGCGAGCACGTTGTTCGCGAAGTAGCCGTTGCCGTAGAAGGCGGCCTGCTCGGCGATCTCGGGAGTGCGGATCGAGCCGTGCCACACGAACGGCGCCACGTCGTCGAGCGGGCGCGGGGTCGACGTGAAGCCCTGCAGCGGCGTGCGGAAGCTGCCCTCCCAGTCGACGACGTCCTCACGCCAGAGCCGGTGCAGCAGGTTGTAGTTCTCGAGCGCCAGCGCGACGCCCTGGCGGATGTCCTTGCCGAACCACGGATACACGGGCACCGTGTTGCCGCGACCGACCATGAGGTCGAGCCGGCCCTTCGCCACGTGCTGGAGCATGGCGTAGTCCTCGGCGAGCTTCACGGGGTCGTTGGTCGTGATCAAGGTGACCGACGTGCTCAGCACGATCTGCTCCGTGAGCGCCGCGATGTGCGCGAGCAGCGTGGGCGGTGACGACGGCACGAACGGGGGATTGTGGTGCTCGCCGAGTGCGAACACGTCGAGGCCCACCTCGTCGGCCCGCTGCGCGACGCGCACGAGGTTGCTGATGCGCTCCGCCTCGCTCTGGGTGGTGCCGGTGGTGGGGTCGGGGGCGATGTCGCCGACGCTGAAGATGCCGAACTGCATGGGGTCCGCCTTTCTGCGGTCGTTCGAGAAAGGTAAACAACATGACTGAGCATGTATTCCCGGATGCTGCAGGCGGCGCCTCACCCCTCCGGGCGGGACGGACTCATGCCGAGCAGCATGTTCAGCCCCCAGCCCGCGATGATGACGAACGCGAGGGCCGACGCCATCGAGAGGATGCCGATCGGGTCGGCGATCACGCCGAGGCTGATGATCATCGTGGT
The DNA here is from genome assembly GCF_056405255.1 of Agromyces sp. P1_H4. Lineage (NCBI taxonomy): Bacteria > Bacillati > Actinomycetota > Actinomycetes > Micrococcales > Microbacteriaceae > Agromyces > Agromyces sp. P1_H4. The sequence continues at coordinate 2,462 of NZ_JBFUCL010000219.1, forward strand.
GGCTCCGGCGGGCGGATGCGGCAGCTTCAGGGCGCTCAGCACGAACGCCGTGACGGCCACGGAGAACGCAGCTGCCAGGAGGTATCCGGTGGTGAGGCCCTGGTCGGGCGCCGACGGCTGGCCGTCCATGCCGAAGACGATCAGGCAGAGCAGGCCGGCGGCGATGCCGACCCCGTGCCCGACCGCGGCGTTCAGCGGTCGCGACGACGGATCCTTGGCGGCGCCGAAGATCAGCATGACCGTCGGGCCGAGGCTCGGGAACAGCCACGGCGTGCGCAGGGCGAGGCCGATGGCGCCGGATGCCGCGAGCACGACGAGGCTGAGCACGCCCACGTAGGCTCCGGTGCCGGGGGAGCCGGCCGCCTTCGTCAACCGGTCGAGTACCGGCCGGCGGGTCGAATCGTCCACGGTCATCGCAGTCTCCATCCCGGTCTGTTGGGGTGGAAGCTACGCGCGGGCTCGATGGGTGCACAACGGGCTTGCGTTCACGCGAACGCAGACTCGCGGGACGCTCGCGCCGAGCCCCCTAGGGCGAGCGGATGACGCGGCGCGCGACGTTCTCGGACGCGTCGGCCGGCACCGCCTCGGTGATCCACGGGCCGGTGCCCTCGCTGCGGTCGAGGATCCCGTCCTCGAGCCACTCGTACGCGCCGTCGAGCACCCGTTCCGAGAGGCGCTCGTCAGCGGCATCCGTGTTGTGCCAGAGCCCGTCGAGCAGTCGTTCGGTGCGTAGCCGGGACTGCTCGGCGAACGTGTCGGCGAGCTGGTAGGCCGCCTTGCCGTGCTCGGGGGTGTCGGCGGCGATCATCATGGCGCGAACGCACGAGGCCGAGACGGCGAACAGCTCGGCGCCGATGTCGACGACCCGTCCCAGGAACCCCTGCTTGCGCTCGAGCGCGCCCTGCCAGCGCGTCATCMCGTAGAAGGTCGCTCGGGCGAGCTTGCGGCTGGTGCGCTCGACGTAGCGGAGGTGCGCGGCGAGCGGGCCGAACTCGTCGAAGGAGGTCGGCAGGTCGCCCTTGCCGGCCACGAGCTGCGGCAGCCAGCGGGCGTAGAACCCGCTGGCGGATGCGGCGGCCTTGAGCTTGCGGGAGAGCTCGAGGTGCGGGTCGATCAGGTCTCCGGCGGCGGTGAGGTGCGCGTCGACGGCCTCGCGTGCGATGAGCAGCCGCATGATCTCGGTCGAGCCCTCGAAGATCCGGTTGATCCGCATGTCGCGCAGCACCTGCTCGGCCCCGACGGCGCGCTCGCCGCGGGCGGCCAGCGACGCCGCGGTCTCGAACCCGCGGCCGCCGCGGATCTGCACGAGCTCGTCGGCGATGCGCCACCCCATCTCGGACGCCCACATCTTTGCGAGCGCCGCCTCGATGCGGATGTCCTTGCGGTCCTCGTCGGCCAGCACCCCCGACAGGTCGACCACGGCCTCGAGGGCGAACGTGGTGGCGGCGATGAACGCGACCTTGTGCGCGACCGCGGCGTGCTCGCCGACGGGCCGGCCCCACTGCACCCGTTCGCGCGACCACTCGCGGGCGATCTTGAGGCTCCACTTGCCCGCGCCGGCGCAGATGGCCGGGATCGCCAGGCGGCCGGCGTTCAGGGTGGTGAGCGCGATCTTCAGGCCCTGGCCCTCGCGGCCGATGAGGTTCTCGCGCGGCACGCGCACGTCGTGCAGCGAGGTCAGCCCGTTCTCGATGCCGCGGAGGCCCATGAAGGCGTTGCGGCGGTGCACCGTGATGCCGGGGGCGCGCGCCTCGACGATGAACGCGCTGATGCCGCCGGGGTGCCCGTCGGACTTCGGCACCCGCGCCATGACGACGAGCAACTCGGCGACGACCCCGTTGGTGGTCCACAGCTTCGTGCCGTTGAGCAGGTACTGGGTGCCGTCCTCGGTCGGCACCGCGGTGGCCCGCAGCCGGGCGGGGTCGGAGCCCACCTCGGGCTCGGTGAGCAGGAAGGCGCTGATCGCCCCCGCCGCGCAGCGCGGCAGGTACTCGCGCTTCTGGTCCTCGGTGCCCGCGAGCACGAGCGGCTCGGGCAGGCCGACCGACTGGTGCGCCGAGAGCAGCGCGCCGAGGCTGGCGTTCACCGACCCGATCATCACGAGCGCGCGGTTGTAGTACCACTGCCCGAGCCCGAGGCCGCCGTACTCGACCGGGATCTTCATGCCGAACGCCCCGATGTCGGCGAGCGCCTGGAAGGTCTCGTCGGGGATGCGCGCCTCCCGTTCGATGCGCGCAACGTCGACCTCGCGCAGCACCGTCTCGAGCGCCGCGAGGAACGCCTCGCCGCGCTCGCGGCGGGCTGGATCCGGTCGGGGATGCGGATGGATCAGCGACAGGTCGAACTGCCCCAGGTACAGGCCCTTGGCGAAGCTCGGCTTGCGCCAGTCCTGTTCGCGGGCCGCTTCGGCAACCGCGCGCGACTGCTGCGCGTCGACCTCGGGAGCTGATCCGGCGGCGACGGCCCCCTCGGCGCTGGCGGCGGTGGAAGTGCTGGACTCACGAACGGTGCTCACGCGAACCTCCTCGTTCGTGCCCAAATCTACGCTCAGCGGGGTGAGAGCATCACTCCGACCTGCTCGCGGATGACCCCGACGACCTCCTCGTCGGTCAGGCCGCGGTAGAGGGTGGCGGTGATGCTGATGAACATGACGGCCGAGATCGCGCGGGCGAGCGCCGCGGCATCCGCTGCACTGATGCGCTCATCGCGCCGCAGCACGTCGACGAACGCCGCCTCGACGCGGGCGCTGAGGACGAGTCCCTCGCGGTGGTGCGGCTCCTCGGGGTCGCCGAAGACGAGCTCGCGCAGGTAGGTGCGCCCGTTCTCGATCTGCACCCGGTTGCACTCGACGATCGGGCTCACGACGGCCATGAGGGCATCGAGCCGGTCGGTGATCCCGGATGCCGCGGCCTCACCGCGCTCGATCGCGTCGGCGAACTTGACGTTGTGCACGAGCAGCAGCAGCTCGGCCTTGGACTTCGCGTAGAGGAAGACCGTGCCGGCGCCGACGTCGGCGCGGTCGGCGATCTGCTGCGTCGTGACCTCGTCGACGCCGTGCTCGCTGAACAGCTCGGTCGCGGCGGCCGTGATGCGCTCGAGCTTCTGCTGCTTGTTGCGCTCACGGCGGCCGATGGGCGGTGCGTCATGCTGCACGTGTCCGGTCCTTCCCGCTCACCACCACCTTCCCACGGATGCCTCCGCGCTCGAGCGCGGCCAGCGCCTCGGGCGTCTCGGCGAACGGGAAGACCCGGCCGACCTGCGGCGCGATGATGCCGGCGTCGACGAGCTCGGTGATGCGCTCGAGCTGGGCGCCGTCGGCGCGCATGAACAGGAACGAGTAGTCGACCCCGCGGCGTCGCGCCCGGCGCCGCACCCCGCTGCTGAGGGCCCGCATCGCGAGGCGCAGCGGCGGGCTCGCTCCGAGCTCGCGTGCGAAGCCGGGATCGGGCGGACCGGCGATGCCGATGACCCGGCCCCCGGGCCGTGCGACGCGGATGGACTTCTCGAGGGTCTCGCCGCCCTGGCTGTCGAGCACCAGGTCGATGTCGACGTCGTGCAGCTCGTACTCGAAGTCCTGGTTGCGGTGGTCGATGACGATATCGGCGCCGAGGCCGCGCACGTAGTCGGCGTTCGAGGCGCCGGCCGTCGTCGCGACGATCGCGCCGAGGTGCTTGGCGAGCTGGATGGCGATCGACCCGACGCCGCCGGCRCCGCCGTGGATCAGCACGGTCTGCCCGGGCCGCACGTCGGCCCGCTCCACGAGCGCCTGCCACGCGGTCAACGCCACGAGGGGCAGGGATGCCGCCTCCTCGACGGTGGTCGACGCGGGCGCGGGCGCGAGGTCGTGCTGGTCGACGGCGAGCTCCTCGGCGAACGTGCCGATGCGGTCCTTGCGGGGTCGCCCGTAGACCTCGTCGCCCGGAGC
>NZ_JBFUCL010000220.1:0-6358 GCF_056405255.1 Agromyces sp. P1_H4
GCGCGTGCCCGGTCGCGGGTGGGTGCTGCTCGATTTCGAGGGCGAGCCGCTGCGCCCGATGCGCGAGCGGTGCCGTCCCGACCTTCCCGCGCGCGACGTCGCCGGAATGCTGCGCTCGTTCGACTACGTCGCGGGATCGACCGCGCTGGCGCTGCCAGAGCGCGCCGCCACGGCGGCACGGTGGGCGGATGCCGCACGCCGGGCCTTCCTCGACGGCTACGTCGCGGCATCCGGCCTCGACCTCAGCCGCTACCGCGACCTGCTCGCAGCGTTCGAGCTCGACAAGGCCGTCTACGAAGCGATCTACGAGACCCGCAACCGCCCGACGTGGGCGGCCATCCCGCTGAACGCGATCCTGCAGTTGCTCCAGTCGGCGCCGTTGCAGGCGTCCGTGGCCCCGAGCGCCGGTCGGCGCTCGTCGATGGCGGAGTGACGGGCCCACCGTGGCGCGGAGCACCGGCGGCCCCATCAAGCGGGCATGGCTCTGGACGATCAAGCACACCCTGAATCCGCTCACGCTGCGGATGGCGCACGCCGGCTTCGGGCCGTTCTCACTCGTCCGGCACACCGGCCGCAAGTCGGGTGCGGTGTTCGAGACGCCCCTGATCCTCGCCCGCGTGCCCGACGGCTTCGTCGCGGAGCTCACCTACGGCACGGGCGTGAACTGGTACCGCAACGTCGAGGCCGCCCACGGTCGGTGCACGGTCGTCTGGCACGGACGGGACTACGCGATCGACGGCATCGCCCCCTGCACGACCGACGCGGGCCTCACGGCGTTCGGACCGCCGGCGAACGTGGTGCTGAAGCTGCTGCGCCGGCACGAGTTCCGGATGCTGCACGAGGCGCCGCTCGCCTCGTCGCCGCCGCTGCCCTGAGCCCCTGGCCGAGGGCACCTCCGCTACGGCCGGCGGTCGCCGACCAGCTCTGCCCGGTTCGCCTCGTACTTCGAGCGGCCCACCACGCGCCAGATGACCCGGACCGGACCGGGCAGGTGCGCCTTCTGCCAGGCGACCCCTCCGTCGGGCTGCGCGGCGAGGATCGCGCCCAACTGCAGGAACATCTGCCCCTTCGGCGTCGCCTTGCGGCCGTGGGTCGCGAGGGCGTCGACCTCCTGCTGCGTGATCACCGTCTCCATCACGGGCACGATGTTCGACTCCTCGTCGGGGAGGTGCTCGGCGAGCGCGGCATTGATGCCGTCGAGCGCTGCGAGGACAGCCGCGGCATCCGTCGTCGTTGCGCTCGCCCGCCACGCCGGCAGCGCCACATCGAGGGCCGTGAGGTGCACGAGCAGCTGGGCGTGCTGGGCCTTCATGCGCTGCACGTGCACGCTGCACGACGGAGCCCGCTCGCCGAGCGCATCCCAGAGCATGGCGTCCTCGCCCTCGTGGTGCGCGTGCAGCCCGACCGACAGCATGCGGAGGTGGTCGCTCACCACCTCGGCGTGCACCACGTCGCCGTCGGCCACCCCGGCGACGAGCGTCGGCGCCTCGCCGAAGCCCGCCCGGAACATGCGATGGATCTCGGCCATGCCGCTCGCGTCGCAGGTCTTGGCCGCGGCGATGCCGCTCGGTCGGGGTTCAGGCCGACTCTCACCACTGGAGGGGAGTGCGGTTGCGGGCATCGTGACTCCGATCGGGTTCCGGGAGCGCAGTCGTTTGTGACACTACGTCGTGCCCGGTCGAGCGGCAAGCCCACGGATGGGGGGTGACCACGACCGCCGCCGACCGCGATGAGCGGCGGGCGGCGAACGGAGGGGAGACGGATCGTGACCAGCGTCACTCCCCCGTGGAGGGCGAGACGTCGTCGTCGACCGTCGTGGTGTCGGCACCGTCGCCGTCGGCGCCGTTCCCGTCCACGCTGTCGCAGGCGCCCTCGGGCGCCCGCTCCCTGATGTAGGCGGGAGCGCTGCAGACCCACGTCGACGGGGCCTTCACGTGCGCGGCACCGGAGCCCGCGCCGGCACCGGATGCCGCACCCGTCTGTCCGCACCCGGCGAGCACGGCCACGACCACGGCCGCCGGGATGATGAGGAACGCACGAACGTCCATGATCTGATTCCCTTCATGATCCGACGGTCCGGAGGATCATCGTGGGCTTCACGCTAGGAAGGCGGTGGAGGCGCCGCATGACGTGGGCTGCCCATCTTCCGGCGGCGGGGAGACTAGTCAATTCGGACCATCGCCGCCGGCTGGCGCCGGGAATATGGTGGGCAGATGCGGGAATGGTCCGCCCCGGCGCTGCCGGCGGGATGGACGACGTCCGGTCAGCCGCCATTCATCGCCCGGCACGACGAGGTCGAGGCGCTCCACGCAGCGTGGGCCGACGCGGTGGGCGGCGCGGGGCGCGCGGTCTTCCTCAGCGGCGAGCCGGGCTCGGGCAAGTCGCGCCTCGTGAGCGAGGTCGCCACCGACGTCCACCGCGACGGCGCCGCCGTGCTCGTCGGCGCGTGCATCCAGGAGCTCGGCGCCCCGTTCGAGCCCTTCGGCGATCCGCTGCGCGTGCTGGCGCCGGCGTTCCTCGACGGCGCCACCGACGCCGCCGACGTGGAGACGGCCGACCTGCTCGAGCGAATGCTCGAGCGCACGGAGGCGGGGGTCGCGGGGGCCGGGACGCCGTTCCTCGGTCAGGAGCGAATGTTCGAGGCGGTGGTCGAGGTGCTGCGCGCTGCGACGGGGAAGCGTCCGATGGTGCTCGTGCTCGAGGACCTGCACTGGGCGGGCCCCGCGGCGATCCGGCTCCTCGGTCGCATCGTCGAATCGATGACGGCATCGAGGCTGCTCCTCATCGGAACCCTCCGCGCCGCACCACCCGACCGTTCCGACGCGTTGGCCGAGACCCTCGCGGCGCTCGAGCGGCTCCTCGGCGTGCAGCGGATCGAGCTTCCGCCGTTCACGCTCGACGAGATCGCCCACTACGTGGTCGTCCGCGCAGGGGTGTCACCGTCGGATGCCCGCGAGTCGGCCGGTGTGCTGGCAGAGCTCACGGGCGGCAACCCGTTCCTCCTCCGCGCGATGTGGCGGCGGGTGGTCGAGGCGGAGCGAGTCGGCGATCGACGCGTCATCGAGTTGCCGGACTCGGTCGGAGACCAGGTGCGCGCCCGCGCGGCCCTGCTCGACGGCGCGCAGCGAGCGGTGCTGGAACTCGCGGCAGTGCTCGGGCAGGAGGTCGACCTCAGCGAGGTACTCGGCATCAGCGAGGCATCCGTCGACGTCACACTGCAGGCGATGGATGCCGCGACGCGGACGGGACTGCTGGAGGCGCCCCGGCAGGCGGGCGACCGGTACCGGTTCCCCCACGCCATCGCGCGGCAGGCGGTCGTCGACCTCATGCCGGGAACCGAGCTCCTGCGCGTCCACGCCCGCATCGCCCAGGTCCTCGAAGCCGACTTCCCCGCGGCTCCCCGGCTCATCCAGCGACTCGCCCACCACTACGCCGCGGCGCGGGCGCTCGGATTCGGCGACCGCGCGGTCACCTACCTCGTGCGCGCCGCCCAGCTCGCCGAGGATCGGGTCGCATACGAGGACGCCGGGCGACTGTTCGAGCGCGCAGCGGAGATCACGCCCGATGCCGACGAACGCGCCGAACTCCTCTTCCGCGCGGCGGAGAGCTGGAACCTGGCGTCCGACACGCCCCGAGCGCGCTCACTCTACGAGCGCGCCACCGGGGCATCGGGCGATCCGCGGCTGCGCGTCCGTGCGGCCATCGGGTTCGAGGATGCCTCGTGGCGTCCGGGGCTCCCTGGCAGCCGAGCCCTCGAGATGCTGTCGAAGGCGCTCGCCTCCATCCCGCCCGACGAGCGCGACCCGCTCTACGTCGAGGCGCTGGCGTCGATGGCACGGGCCACTGCGTTCACCGGGGCCGTCGACGAGGCCGAGCGACTCGGCGATCACGCCGTCGCACTCGCGCGCGCCCTGCGGGACCCGCACCTGCTCACCGCCGTGCTGCGTTCGACCGTCTCCCTGACGCTCCGGCCCTCCGGCGTCGAGCGCCGCCTCGAACGGGTGCGCGAGCTGCTTCCGCTGGTGCACCTCACGGGCACGGAGTGGATCGGTGCCGCCGCGCTGCAGTTGGGGGCGAACGCCTACCTCGTCGGCGACCGCGCCGCCCTGGACGAGGCGGAGCGGGACTGCGTCGAGCTGAGCCGCCGTTGGACCCGCCATTGGGACTACTGGGTCGATTGCCTGCAGTTCACCCGGGCGATCATCGCCGGCCGGCTCACCGATGCGGCGGGCGCCTGCCGACGCATACAGCACGACGAGGGCTCCTTCCGGTCCGACGCGGACTCGAGTGCGTCGGCGCTGCAGAGCTACATGGTGCGCCGCGAGACGCGCCGGCTCGAGCGGATACGTCCCTTCGTCAGCGGCGACGAGTCGCCGGCGGACCGCTGGGCGCCCGGGCTGCTGGCGCTCTACACCGAGCTCGGGCTCGTCGACCCGACGCGTCGCACGCTCGACTGGATGCTCGAGCACATCGGCGACATCTCGCCCGACTCGAGCGACTGGCCCGCGCGCCTGGCGTTCATGACGGAGGCCGCGCTCTGGCTCGAGGACGCCGACGTCGCACAGCGCCTGCACCCATGGCTGTCGGACTATTCGGGCCTCAACCTCATGTCCGGCCTGTTCGTGGCCCCCTTCGGGCCGGCCGACTGCTACCTCGGGCAGGTCGAGTCGCTCTGCGGCACCGGCTCCCCGCCCGATCGGTTCGCCGCCGCGCTCGACCTCGCGGAGCGAACGGATGCCGCGCTCCACGTTGCTCGCACGCTCGCCGCCATGGCGACGCACCTCGACCGCCTCGAGCCGGGCTCCGCGGAGGCGGCCGCGCATGCGGCGCGAGCTCGTGCCCTCGCCGAACCGGCCGGGATGGCGCGGGTGCTGCACGAACTCGACGTCGGCCTTGCGGCATCCGCGGCCGACACGAGCACGGGCGAAGGCGCGCTGACCGCACGCGAGCGTGAGGTGATCGGGCTCCTCGCCGAGGGGCGGAGCAACCGCGATATCGCCGGTGCACTCGTGATCAGCGAGCACACGGCCGCGAACCACGTGCGCAACATCCTGACGAAGATCGGTGCCGCCAACCGCACCCAAGCTGCGATGTATGCGCGCGAGCGCGGACTGGCATGAGCACCGTCGCGCGCGAGCGCGGACTGGCGTGAATTCAGCTGATCGTCTGCAGGAGGCCGTTCGGCATCACCCGGCCGGTGAGCTCAGTCACCACGTCGGCCGGCAGCCCCGCCCGCACCGCCGCGGCGCGGATCGCCTCGATGGACGGCGCCTCGTACAGGCAGTACGTCTTGCGCCGGTCGACCGAGAGGAAGGAGTACAGCCAGCGCACCTCTTCCTCGTCGTTGATGAGGTTGATGTTCAGTGCATCCGAGACGGGGGTCTGCAGTTCTTCGGCGAAGTTCCGCTCGATGATGTAGTACGGCATGGGCGGCTCCTTCGGGTCCCACGGCTGCCCCCAAGGGTACTCCTCGCGGCGCGGACCGGTCCCGAGGGATGTCGCGACGGCATCGCCGGGAGTACGGTACGGGGATGACGGAAGTGAACGCGGCCGGCCGGGTGCCGCTGTCGGACGAGGCCCGCACGCAGATCCTCAGCACCGAGGTCGCGCGCTACGTGCAGCGCGGCTGGACCGTGCAGACGTTCACGGGCGGGCAGGCGGTGCTCTCGAAGAACAAGCGCATCGGCTGGTTCTGGAACCTGGTCCTCATCATCCTGACCGGCGGGCTCTGGCTCATCTACGTCGCCTACCGCGCGCTCAATCGCAAGAAGCTCACGACGGTCGTCACGGTGGATGCGTCGGGCCGGGTGACGGCCGACACCACCGGCTGAGCCAGCACCCCCACCACGGCCACCGACGCCGTGGCCTCAGCGGTCGAGCGACTCCMAGGTGACGCCCGACACCACCAAATCGGCCCGGTTGCGGGTGGGCTCGATGCCGCGCGCGTTGGCGCCGTCGACGTCGGTCGCCCAGGCGTGGGCCGCCTCGGGTGAGCGGCCGAACGCCGTGTGCCGGTGCACGAGCCGCGACATCCGCTCGTCGTCGTCGGCGTCGCAGAACCAGGCCTCGGCGAGCAGCGCCCGCACCCGGCTCCACGGCTCGGCCTCGCCGAGCAGGTAGTTGCCCTCGACGACCACGATGCGCGCCGCCTCGTCGACGTCCCGCTCGAACGCGGGCGCGAAGACCRTGCGGTCGACCTCGCGTCGCACGCGCTCGAGCAGCGCCACGAAGCCCCAGCCGTCGAAGGTCTCGATGGCGCCCTTCCGGTGCCGCAGCCCGAGGCGGTCGAGCGTCGCGTTCGCGAGGTGGAAGCCGTCCATGGGCAGGTCCACGGCCAGGCCGGGCGCGGCGGCGGGCG
>NZ_JBFUCL010000221.1:0-6336 GCF_056405255.1 Agromyces sp. P1_H4
CAGCTCGTCGTCCGTGACGGCCACCTCCGGGAGCTCGGCGCCGCATGCTCCGGAGCGCGGCCGTACCTCGGCATCCACAAGGGCGCCGAGCTCGCCCTCCACGACGACGAAGGCCGCCAGGTGTTCGCCGCGGTGCTCGGCGACGGCGAGGCCGTGAAGGTCGACGACATCGACTACGGCACGGCCCCGCGCATCCCCACCTTCTGCCGGTTCTCCCTGGGGTCCGCGGAGCTGGACGACGGGACGCAGTACGCCGTCAGCATCGACGGACAGGTCGTCGCCGAACATGAGGCGGATGCCGCTGAGCCGATGGTCTTCGTGCCGGCACTCGCCGACCCCACCATCGAAGGAACCGAATGACCTCCCTCCGCCGAGTCGCCACGGTCATCGCCGCCGCTGCCCTGGCCCTCACCCTCGCCGCGTGCACGTCCGAACCACGAGGTGGTGCAGCCCGTCTTCCCGGCGACCTCCCCGAGGGCACGTCGTTCGCCTCCGACGCGGACGCCCCCGCTGCCCCGTCGCTCGAGGGCCGTCTGGTCGACGGCACGGAGGTCGACCTGGACATCCTCGCGGCTGGGCGTCCGCTCATCGTGCAGTTCATGGCCAGCTGGTGCTCCACGTGCGCCGGCCAGCAGGGCGTGCTCGCCGACGTGGCGTCCCAATACGGCGACGCCGTGGCGATCGCCCAGGTCTCGGGCGACACCGACCCCGAAGCGCTCGCGACCTACCTCGACGACCAACAGGTCGGCGACCCCGTCGTGCTCGATCCCGACCTGCGGATCTGGCGCGCCTACGCCGTGACCGAGCCGCCCATGACCGCGCTCATCGACGCCGACGGGCATCTCGTGAAGCTCTGGCCGGGCGGCGCCGACGCCGCGAAGATCGGCGAGCAGCTCGAGCAGATGGTGTCCCGCGCAGGCTGAGCGAGGCGCGTGCCGTCAGTCGCCCCGGAGGGCCCGGCGATCGCGCTCGAGGTCGACGAGGGCGTGCTGGAGCGCGGTGTACGTCGCCGTGTCGGCGCGATCCGCGCGCTGGAGCCGGCCGAGCAGCTCGGACTTCTGCCGCAGGAGCTCCCGGTCGACGAGCGCGCTCACCACCCCCGTGACGTAGGCCGCGAGTTCGGCCTCGCTGCGCTGCGGCACCGGCGCGACGGCGAGCTGGTGCACGATGCCGCTGAACGGCGCGGGCACCTCCTCGACGACCCGGTCGACGCGGATGGCGGGCTCGGGTGACGCGAGCACGGATGCCACGGCGTCGCGGACGACCGCGAGCGTCGCATTGCCGAACCGGCAGTCGATCGCGTGGCGGAGCAGGTCGGCGCCGACCGCGTCGGGGTACTGCAGGATGACCTGCAACGCGTCGCGCTCGAGCCGGGTCGACGGGTCGTTCGGCAGGTCGGTGATCGAGAACGGGCGGGTCGGAGCATCCGCTGCCGCGGCGTGGTCACGCGGCGAACCCTGCTGCCCGTTGCCCGGCGCCGCCGACGCGACCGATCCGCGTCGGTCGCCGCCCGCGGCGGTGCCCTTGGGGCGTGACGCCGCCGATCGCAYGGCCCGCTCGACCTCGGCKAGCTCGAGGCCCAGCATGCGCGCGAGCTCGCGCGTGTATCCGGGGCGCAGCGCGGGGTCGCGGATGTCGGCGACGGCTGGCGCCGCGGCCCGCAGCGCGGACACCCGCCCCTCGACCGTCTCGAGGTCGTAGCGCGCGACCGTGTGGCGGATCACGAACTCGAACATCGGCGTGCGCGTGTCGACGAGGGATCGCACGGCGGCGTCGCCGCGCGCGAGCCGCAGGTCGCACGGATCGAGCCCGTCGGGCGCGACCGCGACGAACGTCTGGGCCGCGAAGCGCTGCTCCTCGGCGAAGGCGCGCATGGCGGCCTGCTGCCCGGCCGCGTCACCGTCGAACGTGAAGACGACCTCGCCGATGCCCGAGTCGTCGCCGAGCACCCGCCGCAGCACCTTGATGTGGTCGACGCCGAACGACGTGCCGCACGTCGCGATCGCGGTGGTGACCCCGGCGAGGTGGCACGCCATCACGTCGGTGTAGCCCTCGACGACCACGACTCGGTGCGTCTTCGCGATGTCGCGCTTGGCCAGGTCGAGGCCGTACAGCACCTGTGCCTTGTGGTAGATCGCCGTCTCGGGGGTGTTCAGGTACTTGGGGCCCTGGTCGTCGTCGAGGAGCCGCCGCGCCCCGAAGCCCACGGTCTGTCCGGTCACGTCACGGATGGGCCACACGAGCCGGCCGCGGAACCGGTCGTACACGCCGCGGTCGCCCTGCGAGACGAGGCCGGATGCCGCGAGCTCCTCGGTCGTGAATCCCCGCCCCTTGAGGTGGTCGGTCAGTGCGTCCCAGCTCTTGGGCGCGAAGCCCACGCCGAACCTGCGGGCGGCCTCGGCGTCGAATCCGCGCTCGCCGAGGAACCGGCGACCGACCTCGGCGTCGGGTGCGCCCAGTCGCTCGACGAAGAACTCGGCGGCGGCCTGGTTGGCGGCGAGCAGCCGCGCCCGGTTGCCGTGGTCGGAGGCCTGCCCGCCGTCTTCGTAGTGCAGTTCGAGCCCGACGCGGCCGGCAAGACGCTCGACCGCCTCGGTGAACGAGACGTGGTCCATGCGCTGCAGGAACGAGTAGACGTCGCCCGATTCGCCGCATCCGAAGCAGTGGTAGTAGCCGAGCTGCGGACGCACGTGGAAGCTCGGGCTGCGCTCGTCGTGGAAGGGGCACAGCCCCTTCAGGGAGCCGACGCCCGCGGACTTGAGGCTCACGTGCTCGCCGACGATGTCGGCGATGTTGGTGCGGGCCTTGACCTCTTCGACATCGCTCTGTCGAATACGGCCCGCCATGGCTCTCATCCTAGTTCGCCACGGAACGACGAGCGCCGGTTGCGGACACGTCGCAGGGCGACCCGACCCTGGTCGGTAGGCCACTGGGTTGCCCGCCGCACCGGTGTCGGGCGCTCACCGCTGGACGAGCCGTTCGTACCAGGCGAGTGCGGACTGGTCGGTGAGGCTCGCGACCTGGTCGACGATGGCGCGCTTGCGGGCGTCGTCGTCGCGGGCCTCCCGCCAGTCTGCGGCGAAGCCAGGATCGAGATGCCGGTCGCCCGTCTCGTGCAGCACGTCGGCGAGCGAGGTGAGCACCTGGCGCTGCTGGGTGTAGATGGGCTGGCGGGTGTTCTTCGACATGACGAACGCGGCCACGATGCCCTTGAGCACCGCGATCTCGGCCTGGATCTCGCGCGGCACGACCACGTCGGCGTCGAACCGGATGAGGCTCGCGAGCGGGAACGCCGACCTGGTCGCCTCGGTCGCGGCGTGCGCGAAGCGGCCGATGAGCTGGCTCGTGAGGTTCTTCAGCCGCCCCTGCTCKAGGCGGCTGCCGCTCCACGTGTCGAGCCAGCCGTCGAGCGAGTCGAGCCGGTCGAACGCGGCGATGAGCTCGTCGTGGGTGATGGCGCCGCCGATCCACTCGTACATCGACGAGACGAGCGCATCGTGGTCGACGCGGGCGCCGAGCGCGGCCACGTCGACGTAGCCGTTCACGATGGCGTCCTCGAAGTCGTGCACCGAGTAGGCGATGTCGTCGGAGAGGTCCATGACCTGCGCCTCGATGCAGAGCCGCCGCTCGGGAGCCCCGGCGCGCATCCACTCGAAGACGGCGACGTCGTCGCGGTAGAAGCCGAACTTCGCGCGGCCGCTCGGGTCGGCGACCGAGGTGGCCTCTGGCCACGGGTACTTGCAGCTCGCATCGAGGCTCGCGCGCGTGAGGTTGAGCCCGTAGCTGCGACCGTCGGCGTCGAAGACCTTCGGTTCGAGTCGCGTGAGGATGCGCAGGGTCTGCGCGTTGCCCTCGAAGCCGCCGATGTCGTCGGCCCAGGTGTTGAGCGCCCGCTCGCCGTTGTGCCCGAAGGGCGGGTGCCCCAGGTCGTGGGCGAGGCAGGCCGTGTCGACGACGTCGGGGTCGAGGCCGAGGCTCGTGGCGAGCTCGCGGCCGACCTGGGCGACCTCGAGCGAGTGGGTGAGGCGGTTGCGGGCGAAGTCGAGGCCCGCGGTGGGGCTCAGCACCTGCGTCTTTGCCGCGAGACGTCGGAGTGCGCTCGAGTGCAGCAGCCGCGCCCGGTCGCGGGCGAAGTCGCTGCGCCGGTTCGTGTGCTCCTCGGGCAGCAGGCGTTCGGTGTCGGCGTCGTCGTATCCGCCGAACAGTCGCTCCCGCACGTCAGCCGCCGCTCGTGTCGAGCTCGGCGTCGACGAGCGTGGTGCGATCGTGGCCGGCGAGCTCCTGCGAGTCGAGCCAGCCCTCGGGGAGCGCGGGATTCTTCGGGGTGCCCGCTCGCCCGCGTGGACCCTCGGCGCCCTCGCCGGGGTAGGGCATCGACCAGTCGAGCGTGCCGAGCAGGTCGTCGAGCTGCGCGAGCGACTCGACCGTGGCGAGCTTCGCCCGCAGTTCGCCGCCGACCGGGTAGCCCTTGAAGTACCACGCGACGTGCTTGCGGATGTCGCGGCAGCCCCGCTCCTCGCTGTCGAAGAACTCGGTGAGCAGCTCGGCGTGCCGCCGGAACGTCTGCGCCACCTCGCCGAGCGACGGATGCGCCGTGGCCGACTCGCCGCGGAACGCCGCCGCGAGGTCGCCGAAGAGCCACGGCCGGCCGAGGCATCCGCGCCCGACGACCACCCCGTCGCATCCGGTCTCGGACACCATGCGCAGGGCGTCGTCGGCCGACCAGATGTCGCCGTTGCCGAGCACCGGCACGCTCGTGACGGTCTGCTTGAGCTTCGCGATGGCCGACCAGTCGGCCTCGCCCGAGTAGAACTCCGCAGCGGTGCGGGCGTGCAGGGCGATCGAGGCGACCCCCGCGCCCTCGGCGATGCGGCCAGCCTCGAGGTAGGTGAGGTGGTCGGCGTCGATGCCCTTGCGCATCTTCACCGTGAGCGGGATGTCGCCGGCGGCTCGCACGGCGCCCTCGACGATGTCGCGGAACAGGCCGCGCTTCCACGGCAGCGCGGCTCCCCCGCCCTTGCGGGTGACCTTGGGCACGGGGCATCCGAAGTTCAGGTCGATGTGGTCGGCCCGGTCTTCGGCGACGAGCATGGTGACCGCCTCGGCGACGGTCTTCGGGTCGACGCCGTAGAGCTGGATCGACCGAGGCGTCTCGGACTCGTGATGCGTGATGAGCCGCATGGACTCGGGCGTGCGCTCGACGAGGGCCCGGGACGTGATCATCTCGCTCACGTAGAGGCCGGCGCCGAACTCGCGGCAGAGCCGGCGGAACGCCGTGTTGGTGATGCCGGCCATCGGGGCCAGCACGACGGGGACGTCGAGTTCGATCCCGCCGATCGTGAGCGGGGCCGCGGGGAGCGTGTCTGAAGTGGGCATCACCGTCGATTCTCCCAGAGTTCCGGTCGGCTTCGCCCGTGAGCGCCGAGCGCGCCTAGGATCCGAGGAGGACGAGGTGTGGAGGACGAGATGGTCGATGCTGGGCTCACGGGTTCCGATCGGGTGCGAGCGGATGCCGCCGACCGCGGCCTCGAGGTCGAGATCATCGAACGCCCGGCGGCCCGCAGCCTCGAGGAGGCCGCGGAACTGCTCGGCATCACCCCGGCCGACATCGTCAAGTCGCTCGTCGTGAAGCGCAGCGACGACACGTACGTGTTCGCGCTCGTGCCCGGCGGTCGCAAGATCTCGTGGCCGAAGCTGCGCGGGCTGCTCGGCGTCAACAAGCTCCAGCTGCCGGATGCCTCGCTCGCGCTGGCCGCCACGGGGTACGAGCGCGGCACGATCACGCCGCTCGGCTCGACCACCGCCTGGCCGGTCGTCGTCGACGCGACCATTCCGGGGCGACGCGTCTCGATGGGCGCCGGAGAGCACGGCCGCAGTCTGTTCGTCGACGCCGACGACCTCGTGCGCGCGTTCGACGCGACCGTGGCCGACATCACCGACCCCGAGTAGCGGTCAGTCCGCGGCGCGGTCCGCGGTCGGGATGAAGCAGACGTCGCCCTCGCAGACCATGGCCGCCGGGTCGCCGGTCACCATCGTGAACGGCGAGGGCGCGGCATCCGTCGACCCTGCCGTCACGACCCCGTCGACCCGCTCGATGCGCTCGGTCATGCCGCGGCGCCGTCGCGCTCGCCGGCGACCTGCGTGAGCACCTGGCTGAACACCTCGGCGGGCTGGGCGCCCGACACGCCGAACTTGCCCTCGAAGACGAAGAACGGCACGCCGTTGATGCCGTAGGCGCCGGCCTGGGCGATGTCGGCCTGCACGGCGGCGGAGTAGCGGCCCGACTCGAGCGCCTCGCGCGCGGCACTCGCGTCGAGTCCGACCTCGGCGGCGAGC
>NZ_JBFUCL010000222.1:0-6264 GCF_056405255.1 Agromyces sp. P1_H4
TCACCTGGGCGTCGGCCGCGGCATCCGAGATGCCTGCGAGGTCGCTGGCGCTGACGTCGGCGCTGAGGCCGAGGCGATCGAGGGCGCGCTCGGCGTTGACCTTCAGGATCGCCGATGTGCCCACGCCCGCACCGCAGACCGCCACGATCCTCATGCGCCTGCGCCCTCGACCGGGCCCGCCTCGACGCCGAGCAGGCTGCGCACCTCGTCGGCGGTCGTCGCGCGGGCGATGCGGCCGACGATGCCGCTGTCGTTGAACGCGTTCGCGAGCCGCGCGACGGATGCCACGTGCTCCTCGGCGTTCGAGACGGCGAGCCCGACGACCACGCGCACGGGATCGTTGTGCGGATGCCCGAACGGCACCGCCTCGGCGAGCGTGACGACCGCGAGGCCCTCGCGCCGCACGTCGGGGCCCGGACGGGCGTGCGCCAGGGCGAGGCCCGGGGCGATGACCACGTAGGCGCCGAACTCCTCGATGACGGCGATCATTCGGTCGGCGTACTCCGACCGCGTCGCTCCCGATCGGGTGAGCGCCCGGCCGGCCTCGCGCACGGCGGCGCGCCAGTCGTCGACTGTGGCGCCGAGCACCACGGCGGTGTCGGGCAGCGAGGGGATGGTGGTCATTGGGGTCCGTTCAGGGCGCGTGGGGTCGCGGCGAAGCCTCGCGGCGCCGGTCAGGCTTCGTCGAAGCCGTCCTGGATGAGCTCGGCGAGCTCCTCGCGGTCGTCGAGCGGGAGGAAGGCGGATGCCGCGGCGTTGAGCTGGAAGGTCTCGAAGTCGTCGAGGTCGTACCCGAAGGCGTCGCTGAGCAGCGAGAGCTCGCGCGTCAGGGAGGTGCCGCTCTGGAGGCGGTTGTCAGTGTTGACCGTGACGCGGAACCCGAGCTGGTAGAGGAGGTCGAACGGGTGGTCCACGAGCTCGTCCCCCCACGCCGCGATCGCGCCGGTCTGCAGGTTCGACGAGGGGCTGGTCTCGAGGGCGATCTCGCGGTCGCGTACCCATTGCGCGATGGGCCCGAGCGAGACATAGGTGTTCTCGTCGTCCTGCCGCTCGATGGTGAGGTCTTCGGCGATCCGCACGCCGTGGCCGAGGCGCAGGGCGCGACCGTCGAAGAGCGCGCTGCGGATGGACTCGAGCCCGTCGGCCTCGCCGGCGTGCACGGTGACCGGGAAGAACTGGGAGGCGAGGAAGTCGAAGGCGGTGCGATGACGTGCGGGGAGGAACCCGGCCTCGGCGCCCGCGATGTCGAATCCGACCACGCCGCGGTCGCGGTGACGCACGGCGAGCTCCGCGATCTCGAGCCCGCGATCGGCGTGTCGCATCGCGGTGACCAGCTGCCCGGCGCGGATGGCCTGCCCCTGGTGCCGGGCATCGTCGATGCCCTGCTCGATGCCCTCCTGCACGGCCTCGACGGCCTCATCGAGGCTGAGCCCGCGCGCGAGGTGCTGTTCGGGCGCCCAGCGGATCTCGCCGTAGATCACGCCGTCGGCCGCCAGGTCTTGCACGAACTCGCGCGCGACGCGCTGCAGGCCCGCGCGGGTCTGCATGACGGCGGTCGTGAGATCGAACGTCTTGAGGTACTCCACGAGCGAGCCGGAGTTCGACTGTTGGGCGAACCATGCCGCGAGCGCCTCGCCGTCGGACGCCGGCACCTCGAGGCCGATCTCGTCGGCGAGCTCGAGGAGCGACTGCGGGCGCAGGCCTCCGTCGAGGTGGTCGTGCAGCGACACCTTCGGCAGCGCCTGGATGTTCGTGCCGTCGCCCTCGAGGCGGTACTCCGTCGGAATCGTGTTCACGTGTCCACGATAGCGGCGCCCCGCCCGCGAAGTCTCGGCAATCTCGAAGCTCGTGGGCTAGCGGTCTCGCCCGATCCGATCCGCGATGAGCGGGCCGCCGTCCTCGACGGCCTCACCCGCATCGCCGATGCGATAGGCGCCCTGCACCGCTTCGAGCGCGCGACCGAACCGGGCCGGCTCGTCGGCGTGCAGCGTGAACAGGGGCTCGCCGGCACGCACCGCGTCGCCGGGCTTCGCGTGCAGCTCGACGCCGGCCGCGTGGTGCACCGGATCCTCCTTGCGCGCCCGGCCGGCGCCGAGGCGCCACGCGGCGATGCCGAAGGGCAGGGCCTCCTGCTTCACGAGCACTCCGTCCCGATCGGCGGTGACCACGTGCTGCTCCCGCGCCACCGGCAGCGGCGCATCGGGATCGCCGCCCTGCGCGGCGATCGCCCGTCGCCAGGTGTCCATGGCCCGGCCGTCGTCGAGGGCCGCCTCGACGTCGGCGTCGTGGACGCCGGCGAGCTCGAGCATCTCTCGGGCGAGGGCGACCGTGAGCTCCCGCACGTCGGCGGGCCCGCCGCCGGCGAGCACCTCCACGGATTCGCGAACCTCGTTGGCATTGCCGATCGTGAGGCCCAGCGGCACGTTCATGTTCGTGATGAGCGCCGACGTCGCCACACCGGCATCCTCGCCGAGTTCGACCATCGTGCGGGCGAGCTCGCGCGAGCGCTCGATGTCCTGGAGGAAGGCGCCGGAGCCGAACTTCACGTCGAGGACGAGCGCCCCCGTGCCCTCGGCGATCTTCTTCGACATGATCGACGACGCGATGAGCGGGATCGCCTCGACGGTGCCCGTGATGTCGCGGAGCGCGTAGAGCTTCTTGTCGGCCGGCGCGAGCCCCGATCCGGCGGCGCAGATGACCCCGCCGACGTCGCGGAGCTGGGCGAACATCTCGTCGTTCGTGAGGTCGGCCCGCCACCCGGGGATCGACTCGAGCTTGTCGAGGGTGCCGCCCGTGTGGCCCAGCCCACGACCGGAGAGCTGCGGCACGGCGACCCCGAAGGTCGCGACGAGCGGCATGAGCGGCAGGGTGATCTTGTCGCCCACGCCACCGGTGGAGTGCTTGTCGGTCGTCGGCTTGCCGAGGCCCGAGAAGTCCATGCGCTCACCCGACGCGATCATGGCCATCGTCATGTCGCGGATCTCACGACGGGACATCCCGTTGAGGAAGATCGCCATGGTCATCGCCGACATCTGCTCGTCGGCGACGTAGCCCCGCGTGTAGGCGTCGATGAGCCAGTCGATCTCGGCGGTGTCGAGCTCGTGGCCGTCGCGCTTCGCGCGGATGAGGTCGACCGCGTCGAAGGCCTCGACCGCGCTCATGCGGACGTCCCCTTGAACTCCGCGAGCTGGCGGGGACCGAACGCGTCGGGCAGCACCTCATCGATCGTCTTCACGCCCGACACCGTCTCGAGGAGCATGCCCTCGGCGGAGTGCTCGTAGAGGAGCTGCCGGCAGCGACCGCACGGCATCAGCGTGTTGCCGTGCCCGTCGACGCACGAGAACGCGACGAGCTTGCCGCCGCCCGACATGACGAGCGCCGAGACGAGTGAGCACTCGGCGCAGAGGGTCACGCCGTACGAGGCGTTCTCCACGTTGCATCCGCTCACGACCCGGCCGTCGTCGACGATCGCGGCGGCCCCGACCGGGAACTCCGAGTACGGCACGTAGGCCTTGGCCATGGCCTCGCGCGCGCGGTCGCGCAGCGAGGCCCAGTCGATCGCATCCGTTGCGGTCATGGTGCTCCCCCGTTCAGGATCGRCCTTCGGTGAGATGACGGATGCCGCGGCCACGCGGCATCCGCTCAGGACTTGATGTACGGCTTGCCGGCCGCAGCAGGCCCCCGCACCTTGCCGACCAGCCCGGCCACGGCGAAGATCGTGACCACGTAGGGCAGCATGAGCATGAACTCGCTCGGGACCGGCGACCCGATGACGGAGAGCGTGTTCTGCAGGTTCGAGGCGAACCCGAACAGGAGCGCCGCCAGGGTCGCCTTGATGGGGTCCCACTGGCCGAAGATCACGGCGGCGAGGGCGATGAAGCCCGCGCCCGCGGTCATCTCCTTGTTGAAGGCGATGCCCGAGCCGATCGTGAAGAACGTGCCGCCGAGGCCGGCGATGGCGCCGGCGAGGGCGACGTTCCAGAACCGGGTGCGGTTCACCTTGATGCCCACGGTGTCGGCCGCCTGCGGGTGCTCTCCGACCGCGCGGAGGCGAAGGCCCCACTTGGTGTGGAACAGCCCGAAGTACACGAGCGCCACCGCGACGTACATGAGGTAGACGACGAGGGTCTGGCGGAAGAGCACCGGCCCGATGATCGGGATCTCGCTCAGCACGGGGATCGGCAGGCGCTCGAAGCGGGGCGGCGTGTTGAGCTGGGCCGCGTTGGGCGCGAGGACCTGGGAGAAGAAGAAGCTCGTGAGGCCGACGACGAGCACGTTGAGCACCACACCGACGATGACCTGGTCGACGAAGTACTTGATCGCGAATGCCGCGAGCACCATGCCGACGAGCATGCCGGCCACCATCGCCGCGATGAGCCCGAGGATCGGCTGGCCCGTGATCGACGCCACCACCGCCGCCGTGAACGCCCCGGCGAGCAGCTGGCCCTCGATCGCGATGTTGATGACGCCCACCCGTTCGCCGAGGACGCCGGCCAGGGAGCCGTAGATGAGCGGCACCGCGAGGCTCAGCGAGCCGAACAGCAGCCCGATCACGGGGATCGCCGCACCGGACGCCGCCCACGTCAGGAAGCCGAACATGAACAGGATCGCGAAGACCACGACGAGCCAGATCGGCACGCGGCGCTTCGACGCCACGAGCATGGYGGAGTAGGCGGTGGCGAGCGCGAGCAGCACGATGGTGATCCAGAGGGTCGGCATCGTGGGCACGGTGATCTCGGGGAGCTGGATCACGTCGGACTGGGTCGACAGGCGGAAGGTCGTCTCGCCGTCCTGCGGCGCGAAGACCGCCAGGGCGATCGCGAGGAGCGTGAAGATCGCGAACGCGATCGGCGCCTTCCAGCTCGTGACGACGGTCGTGTCGAGCGCGACGACCTGCGGCGCGGGAGCGGGGTGCTGCACGGCGGTGCTCACTTCGCCTTCACCTCCTGCGTGACGTTCGGGACGGGTCTGCGCTTCGGCGAAGCCGGGTCGGGCAGGCGGAAGATCGTGCGCACGAGCGGCGGCGCCGCGATGAACAGCACGATGAGCGACTGCACGACGAGCACGATCTCGATGGGAACGCCCTCGGCCGCCTGCATCGAGAAGCCGCCCGCCTTGAAGGCGCCGAACAGGATGCCGGCGACGAAGATGCCCCAGGGCGTCGACCGCCCGAGCAGGGCGACGGTGATCGCGTCGAATCCGATGCCGGCGTCGATGCCGGCCGTGAAGCCGGTGGTGACGGTGCCGAGCACCTGGCTCACGCCGGCGAGGCCGAGCAGCGCGCCGGAGATGAGCATCGCGTAGATGTACATGGACGGCACGTTGATGCCGGCGACGCGCGCCGCGTTGGGGTTCTCGCCCACCGCGCGGAACCGGAAGCCGAGGCTCGACCGGCTGAGGATCCACCACACGATGATCGTCGCGACGACCACGAGGATGAAGCCGAAGTGCAGGTTGAACTGCGGTCCGAGGAGGGCGGGGAAGATCGCCGTCTCCTTCATCGCGGGAGTCTTCGGGTTGCTCGATCCCGGCGCCTGCAGGAGGCCCGGGGTGCGCAGCATCCACGACACGAGGTAGAAGGCGACGTAGTTGAGCATGATCGTGACGATCACCTCGTGCGCCCCGGTGCGCGCCTTGAGCGCACCCGCGATGCCCGCCCACAGCGCGCCGCCGATGAGGCCGCCGAGGAGGGCGACCAGCATGTGGATGCCCCAGGGGAGGTCGAACCCGAACGCCAGCCAGCCGGCGACGGATGCCGCGATGAGCATCTGCCCGCGACCGCCGATGTTGAACATGCCGACGCGGAACGCGAGGCCCACGCCGAGGCCACCGGCGATGAGCGGCGTGGCGAAGGTCAGCGTCTCGGTCAGCGGGCGGATGCCGGAGATGAAGTCGTCGCGCCGGAAGTTGTAGACGGAGCCCTGGAAGAGCGCGGAGTAGGCTCCGGACACCGATTCCCAGATGGCGATGAGGGTGTCACCCGGACGGGCGAAGAAGTAGCCGCTCGCCTCCTGCACGCGCTCGTCGGTGAACGCGATCATGATCGCGCCGACGAGCAGGGCCAGCAGCACCGCGAGCACCGAGATGATCGCGTTGCCGGTCGTGATCTGGTGGAGCGTCGTGTGCCAGCGCGACGGCGGCGGCACCTCGGCCGGCGCCGCGGCGCCCGGCGCGCCTGCGACGGGGACCTGACCGTCGACGACGGCCTGCGACGCCTCGGGCGCGACGGCCCCGGGCTCCTCGATGGCGATGTCGGCGTCGAGG
>NZ_JBFUCL010000223.1:0-6259 GCF_056405255.1 Agromyces sp. P1_H4
AGCAGCAGCAGGTCCTCGACGAGCTCGGTCATGCGCACCGACTCGGACTCGATGCGTCCGATCGCGTGCGTCACGTCGGGCGGCAGCTCGCCGCCGTGCAGGCGCGTCAGCTCCGCGTAGCCGCGGATCGAGGCGAGCGGCGTGCGAAGTTCGTGGCTCGCGTCGGCGACGAAGCGGCGCACCTTCTGCTCGCTCTGCTCGCGCGCCGAGAGGGCGGATGCCACGTGCCCGAGCATGCGGTTGAACGCGGTGCCGAGCCGGCCGACCTCGGTGCCCTCGTCGTCGACCCTGACCCGCTCGGCGAGTGCGACGTCGCCGCGGTCGAGCGGCAGGTTGGACACGCGCTGGGCGGTCGCGGTGACCTGGGCGAGCGGGCTGAGCGCCCGGCGGATCACGGACGAGCCGATGACGAGCGCGATCATGAGGCCGACGATGGCGACGATGGCGATGGTGAGCGCCAGCTGCATCGTCGAGGCATTGACCTCGGCGAGCGGCAGGGCGAGGACGACGGCAACCTCGCCCCACTCCTCCTGCGTGTGGGCGATGGCCCGGTACTCGCCGAACCGGGGCACGTCGACGGTGTGCGGCTCGCCATCGGGCGGCACCGCGCCGAGCGCGTCGGCGATGTTCGGCGGCAGGTCGAGCACGCGGCCGCGCTCGGTGATGTATCCGGCCCGCGTCGTGCCGTCGTCGGTGACGAGTGCGGCGAGCGTGCCGGCCTCCTGACCCGGGATGTTCAGCACGAGGCCGGGCGCCTCGTCGGGGTCGCCGGGGAATCCGGGCRGCTGGCCCGCGATGGCGACGTTGGCCCGGGAGCTCGCCGAGGCCAGGTTCGCATCGAGGCGCGCGACCGACGACTCGTGGAACACGGCCACGCTCACCACGCCGACGACGGCGCTCACGGCCACCAGCAGGCCGGCGACGATGACGAGGAGCCGCCGGTGCAGCGTCCAGGTGAAGCGACGGCGCGGGGCATCCGTCGTCTCGTGGATCGCCGCCTCCTCACGCGACGCGGCGGCGTGCCCGGGGTCGCCGGGCCTGGTCATCCGACGGCCTTGAGCATGTACCCGGCGCCACGGACCGTGTGGATCATCGGCTCGCGGCCGGCGTCGATCTTCTTGCGCAGGTAGGAGATGTAGAGCTCGACGACCGACTCCTTGCCGCCGAAGTCGTACGACCACACGCGGTCGAGGATCTGCGCCTTCGAGAGCACCCGGCGGGGGTTGCGCATGAGGAAGCGCAGCAGCTCGAACTCGGTGGCGGTGAGCTCGATGGGCGTGCCGGCGCGGGCGACCTCGTAGGAGTCCTCATCGAGGGTGAGGTCGCCGACGGTGAGCACGGGGTCCTTCGCCTGCGCGAGGGTGAGGGTCGAGCGCCGGATGAGTCCGCGCAGGCGCGCCACGACCTCCTCGAGGCTGAACGGCTTGGTGACGTAGTCGTCGCCGCCCGCGGTGAGCCCGGCGATGCGGTCGTCGAGGGAGTCCTTCGCGGTGAGGAAGAGCACGGGCGTCTCGGTGCCGTCGGCGCGCACGCGCTGCAGCACCTCGAGCCCGTCGATGTCGGGGAGCATGATGTCGAGCACGATGGCGTCGGGACGGAACTCGCGCGCGACCTTCACGGCGCTGAACCCGTCGGCAGCGGTGCGCACGTCCCAGCCCTCGTAGCGCAGGGCCATCTTCAGGAGCTCGGTCAAGGAGTGCTCGTCGTCGACGACGAGCACTCGCACCATCGAGCCGTCGCCCTTCGTGATCGGGGCGCGGTGCTGGGCGGTCGGCGCAGTGCTCATGTCTCCAGTATCCGCTTCGGCCTATGCGTTCCCTATGACGCAGATGAGCGGATGCCGCAGCGCGGCGTCGAGGTCGGCGACGCCGCCGACGCATAGGCGATTCATCGTTCGGCCAGTGACCCCCCATAGCCCGGCTGCCTAGCGTCGCGATCGGCGTCCTGCCCGGGGCGGCCTCCCCCACGACCTCAGAGGAGACCCCATGTTCTTCACCTCCCTCCGGCGCGAGCTCGCCGGGCGCCGCAGGCAGACCGCGATCGTCGCGATCGGCATGGCGCTCGCGATCGGGCTCGTCATCATCGTGAACTCCGTGGCGTCGGGAGTGCGCGACGCGCAGGCATCCGTGCTGCAGTCCGTCTACGGCGTCGGCACCGACCTCACCGTGTCGCAGGAGCCCACTCCGCCCGCCGAGGGCGAGGCGGGCGCCGGCCCCGGGCGCTTCGAGKTCGGCGCCGACGACGGCACCGCGTCCGGCGACTCCACCGAGGTCAGCCAGTCGCGGCTCACCGCCGGCTTCGGCTCGACCACCTTCGACGCGTCGGCGCTGGAGACGGCGACCGAGGTCGACGGCGTGGCCGCGGCATCCGCTGCCCTGTCGTTGACGAACATGACCTTCTCGGGTGAGATGCCGCAGTTCGCGACCCGCGACGAGGGCACGCTGCCCGCCGACGGCGGAGGCGACGACGCGACCGCCCAGCAGCCGCCGACCGGGGGCTTCGACGGGGCCGGCGGCAGTGCGTTCGACGTGGACAGCTTCACGGTGCTCGGCATCGACCCCGCGGCCGCCGCGGTCGGCCCGCTGTCGTCGGTGGAACTCGCCGACGGGCGCGGGCTCGAGGCGGCCGACGCCGGACAGCCCGTGGCCGTGCTCGACGCGTCGTACGCCACGAGCGCCGACCTCGCGGTGGGCGACACCATCGACGTGGGCGGTACGGAGTTCGAGATCCTCGGCACCGTGACGTCCACGTCGGCGGATGCCGCGACCGCGTCGAACGTGTACATCCCGCTCGACCTGGCCCAGTCGCTCTCGGGCCTCGACGGTCAGGTCAGCGACGTCTACGTGCAGGCGGAATCGTCCGACCGCATCGCCGACGTGCAGGCCGACCTCGAGGAGGCGCTCCCCGACGCGACCGTGTCGACGCAGGCCGACCTCGCCGCCTCGGTGTCGGGCTCGCTGGCGACCGCGTCGACCCTCGTCTCGAACCTCGGGCTGTGGCTCTCGCTCGCCGTGCTCGTCGCCGCGTTCCTCATCGCGATCCTCTTCACGATCCAGGGCGTGACCCGGCGCACCCGCGAGTTCGGCACGCTGAAGGCCATCGGCTGGTCGAACCACCGTGTCGTCGGGCAGGTGGCCGGCGAGTCGCTCGTGCAGGGCCTCATCGGCGGGGCGGCCGGCCTCGTGCTCGGCCTCGCCGGCATCTGGGTGATCAACCTCATCGCCCCGACGCTCGGCGGGAGCGCCACCACGGGTGCCCTGCCCGGCGGCGGTGCCCTGACGGCCGGCGGGGCCGGTGGCGGACCGAGCGCTGCCGGACCCTTCGGCGACCGACTGGCGGATGCCGCGGGCTCCACGACGGAGGTCGTGCTGAACGCGCCCGTGACCATCTCGGTGATCGCGATCGCCATCGGCCTCGCCGTGCTCGGCGGACTCCTGGCCGGCGCGATCGGCGGCTGGCGCGCGTCGCGCCTCCGACCCGCCGAGGCCCTGCGCAGCGTCGCCTGAGCCCGCCCCGCTCGGCGCGCCCCCMCCACCCCCSAGTCCCGTTGATCCACCAACGTCCAGGAAGGACCACCCATGTACACGCTCGAGCACGTCTCGAAGACCTATTCGCAGTCCAAGCGCCGCGTCACCGCCCTGCAGGACGTGACGCTCTCCATCCCGTCGGGCCAGCTCGTCGCGATCCAGGGCCCGACCGGCGGCGGCAAGTCCACCCTGCTGCAGATGCTCGGCGCACTGGACCGGCCGACGTCGGGGCGCCTCACCCTCGGCGACGCGGAGCTCTCGCACCTGCCCGACCGCAAGCTCGGCGGCATCCGCGCCAAGGAGATCGGGTTCGTCTTCCAGGGCTTCAACCTCATCCCGACCCTCACCGCGCAGGAGAACGTCGAGACGGCGCTCGCGCCGCTCGGCGTCCCGGCCGAGGAGCGGCGCAGGCGAGCGGTCGACGCGCTCGCCTCCGTCGGGCTCGCCGATCGCGCCGGCCACATGCCCGGCGAGCTCTCGGGCGGCCAGCAGCAACGGGTCGCGATCGCGCGCGCCCTCGTGAAGGAACCCGACGTGCTCCTCGCCGACGAGCCCACCGGCAACCTGGACGAGGAGACCCGCGACGAGATCATGGACCTGCTCGAGGGCCTCTGGCGCGACCGGGGGCTCACGCTCGTGATCGTGACGCATGATTCGGCCGTCGCCAAGCGCGCCGAGCGCCGCCTGCACATCAAGCTCGGCACGGTCACCGAGCGCTGAGGTCACGCCGGGATGGCCCCCGTCCGGGGGGTTCACAGGAACCACACCGTACCGTCGAGAACGATGCCCGACTTCGCGAAGCCGTCCCAATCCGCCCTGCGGAACCGCCGTCTCCTGCTCGCCACCGCCGCGGTCGTCGTGACCGGAGGCCTCCTCGCCGGAGGCGTCGCCGTCGCCACCGCCCTCACCTCGCAGCCCGACGCCGCCGACAACACGGCCTCCCGACCGACCGGCGAGCGGGGGACCGAGTCGGTGCCCTCCCCCGCCGAGGACCCGAACGCCGAGCAGCTCGGCGTCGACGACTCCGACGAGGCGCTCGCGGCCTACGGCCCGGTCGTGGCGGCGCAGCTCGCGTACGTGCGCGACCACTGGCAGTCGACGGAGGACGACACGTTCGGATTCCTCGACGAGAACGACTGCGCCAACTTCGCGAGCCAGTCGCTGCTCGCCCGCGGCCTCACCGAGGACGACGAGTGGTGGTACTCGGGCGATGGCGACGGATACGCCAGCGCCCCGGCGTGGGTCAGCTCGACGGCGCTCATGGACTACCTCGAGGAGCATCCCGAGCTCGCCACCGAGCTCAGCGACGACCAGCGCGACCAGGTGAAGCCGGGCGACATCGTGCAGTTCGACTGGGACGGTTCGGGCGACCGCGATCACACCGGCATCGTCACGGCGGTCATCCCCCGCAGCGACGGCACGATCGCCATCGCCTACGCCGGGCACACGGATGCCACGTGGGACCGCTCGGTCGACTACGCGATCACCGTGCTGCACCCCGGCGGTTCCGCGACGTACTGGAGCATCGCGGAGTAGCGACGCCCGGCGCGGCCGACCGGATCGGCAGCGACGCCTGCCTACGCTCGAAGGGATGCCGACTCCCGAACAGACCCGCGTGTTCCGCCAACGCCGTGCCGTCGTGGCGGCCGTCGCCGTGGCGGTGCTCGTCACGGGCGGCGCCACGATCGCGTGGGCCGTCGGGCAGCAGGACTCCGCGGCATCCGGCGTGCCCGCCCTCGACACGTCGGGCCTCAGCCCGTCGGTCGCAGCCCAGCTCGAGTACGCCTACGCGCACTGGGACGACCCCGACGCCGAGCGCTTCGGCGTGATCGACGAGAACGACTGCGTGAACTTCACCAGCCAGACCCTCCTCGCCCGCGGCTGGGCCACCGATGACGAGTGGTGGTACGACGAGGGCGGCGACGCGTATGCCTCATCGGGCGCCTGGATCAGCTCCACCATGCTCAGGGACTATCTCCTGCGGCATCCCGAGCGGGCGACGCCGCTCACCGACGACCAGCGCGACCAGGTGAAGGTCGGCGACATCGTGCAGTTCGACTGGGACGACTCGGGCGATCGCGACCACACCGGCGTCATCACGGCGGTCGTGACCGAGGACGACGGCTCGATCGACCTCGAGTACGCGGGGCACACGGATGCCACGTGGAACCGCTCCGTCGAATGGTCGATCACCGAGCAGCATCCGCACGGCGTCGCGTACTACTGGAGCATCCCCGAGTAGCCGGCGCCCAGCAGCGCGGGTCCGCCGGCGAGCCAGGCGATGAGCAGCCCCAGTGCGACGACGTTGCACACCACCGTCGCCCAGAACGCCCGCCGGAACGTGCGCTTGCGCGTCTTGTGCCGGAACACCTGCTGCGCGACGAGCGCGCCGGGCCAGCCACCGACGAGCCCGAGCGCGAGCAGCGTGCGCTCGGACACCCTCGGGGCCGACCGGCGCGCGGCGGACTTGTCGGCGCCGTACACCGCGAACGCCACGACGCTCACCCCCGCGTACCAGGCGGCGAGCCACCACGACAGCGCGGATGCGGCGACCGCCAGCGCGAGCCCGCTCGCGAACACGACGAGCACCGTCCAGCTCAGCGACGCGGGCAGCGGACGGGAGAGGTCGCGGTCGGGGCGAGCGGGCGCGGGGCCGGCGGCACGAACGCGCGCGGCACCAGGCCTCGCGGCGGGTGGCCTGCGGGCTGAGGGCATGGTCCCGATGCTATGGC
>NZ_JBFUCL010000224.1:0-6231 GCF_056405255.1 Agromyces sp. P1_H4
GCCCGAGCGGCCGTTCGTCGCGTTCCGGGACGGCCGGGCGCACCGGGTGCCGCTCATCATCGGCACGAACGACCGTGAGGGATCCGTCTTCCGCGGACGCGTCGACATCCTGCCGCGCTCGCCGAAGCGCATCGACGAGGTGTTCGCCCGTGCACCGGGCGCGGCACGGCGCGCCATGCGCGCCGCCTACCCCGAGCTCCCCGCCCGACGGCCGGCTGCCGACTTCGGCGGCGACTACGGCTTCTGGTTCCCGAGCACCCGCATCGCCGACGCCTGCTCGCGTCACGCACCGGTCTGGTCGTACCGGTTCGACTTCGCGCCACGCCTGCTCACGCTGGTCGGGCTCGACGCGACGCACGGGGTCGAGATGTTCGCGCTGTTCGACCGCACCGATGTCCCGCTCGCGAGAGTCATGACGTCGCTCGGCGGCAATGAGGAGTATGCCGCGGCGGGCGAACGGATGCGGCAGCACTGGCTGCACTTCGCCGAGACCGGTGCTCCCGGGCCGGGGTGGCCGCCCTACGAGGAGCGCGCGCGATCGACCCTCGTGATCGATGCATCCGACCGCGTCGAGTCCGACCCGCGCAGCGAGCGCCGACGCGCGTGGACCGCGTTCGCGCCGTCGCTGGCCGGCTGAGCGGGTGGGCGAGGCGCCACCTGGCATCTGCCAGACTCGGTGAAGCGTCGCGTGCAGGACGCTGACGACACGAGGGGGAGCACATGACGACCGAGCCCACGGCGGCCGCCACGATTCCGGGCGGCCGCATCCGCCCGCTGACCGACAAGGACCGCTTCGGGCGGCTCATCGAGCGCCGCGATGGCCGGGACTTCCCCTTCTACAACGGCGAGCCCGTCGAGCTCTCGGTGGGCAAGTGGATCATCGTGTGGCTGTCGGTGGCCGTCGGATTCCTCGCGCTCATCTTCATCCCCCAGCCGAACAACGTCGTGGCGATCCTGCCGCGGGCGCTGTTCGTCATCATCCCGCTCGCCGTGCTCGCACTCGTGGCGGGCCGGCACTGGACCGCGATCTTCCGTCGGGTCCGGCTCGTCGACGTCGGCAACATGTTCTTCTTCGCCGCCCTCAACATCGTGCTCACGTTCCTCATCGGCGCGCTCGTGGCGCTCGTGTTCCCGGTCGCGCCGAACACCGTCATCACGAATGCCGGTTCGGCCGGGGTCGCCGAGACGGTCGCCCTCTACGTGGGCAGCGGCATCCAGCTCATCGGCGAGGAGATCTTCGTCGTCCTGCCGTTCCTCGCACTGACGTACTTCCTCTTCGCCAAGGCGGGCGTCTCGCGCAAGACGGCGGTCATCCTCGCGTGGATCATCTCTGCGCTGTGGTTCGGCGCCGCCCACCTCCCCACCTACGACTGGAACTGGGCGCAGGCCTTCCTCATCATCGGCTCGGCACGCATCGCCCTGACGCTCGCGTTCATCCGCACGAAGAACCTCTGGGTGTCGGCGGGCGCGCACATCATCAACGACTGGGTGTTCATCACCCTCTCGGTCATCACCGCCGCCGCCGTCGCGGCGAGCTGATCGAGCTCGCGACGAAACCAACGCGAAACGGGCGCCTGCGAGACTCGTGAGGTGACCAGCACCATCGACATCCAGCCCGGCGACCTCACCGACGAGCGCGTCATCCGCCTGCTCACCGACCACCTCGACGACATGTTCGCGACCTCGCCGGCCGAGAGCGTGCATGCCCTCGACGTGTCGGCGCTCGCGGCATCCGGAGTCACCTTCTGGACCATCGCCGACGGCGACGACGTGCTCGGCTGCGTCGCGCTGAAGGAGCTCGACTCCGGGCACGGCGAGCTCAAGTCGATGCGAACGGATGCCGCGGCGCGCGGCCGAGGGCTCGGGGCGCGCCTGCTCGAGCACGTGCTCGCGGAGTCACGACGACGCGGATACCGCCGGGTGAGCCTCGAGACGGGGTCGCAGGACTTCTTCGCGCCCGCCCGCTCGCTGTACGCCAAGTACGGCTTCAGCGAGACCGGACCGTTCGGCGACTACGCGCTCGACCCGCACAGCGTCTTCATGACGCTCGAGCTCGCGTAGCCCGGCTCGCGCCCACGCCGCCTGCCGTCACGCGGTCGCCAGGCGATACGACGGCAGGCCACGACGCCGGATCAGCCATTCGGCGAGGAGCAGGTTCGGCAGCCACGCGAGGAAGGCCATCGCGACGTAGGCGTTCGCGAACGCCGTCCCGAAGTCGAACCCGCCGGCCGAGAACGGCACCTGCACGAGGATGAGCGCGAAGAGTCCGAGGCGCAGGGTGACCGCCGCGTAGGTGAGGGCGAAGTTGCGGATCATCCACGCCTGGTGGCTCGCGACATCGCCTCGCCGGATCGAGCGGTAGGCGCGCCACCCGGTGACCAGCCACAGCACGCCGAGTGCGCCGAATCCGAACAGGCCCGTCAGGCCGGCCTGGCTGATCGGGGCGATCGCGAGGCCGCCCAGGGCCGCGATGCCGACGGCGGTGAGGTAGACCCGGYCCATCGAGCGGTGCACGAGCGGATGCCGCGTGCGCAGCCCGCGCCAGAACTGGAACGGGCCGACGACGAGGGCGATGCCGCCCGCCACGATGTGGGCGTAGAACGCAACGAGCACGAACCACGGCCGTCCCGCGTACGCCTCGGCGAGGCCGCCCGAATCGGACTGCGACAGCGTCTCGAGCGACGCGGTGAGGTAGGGCGTGACGGCGAAGGCCGCGATGCCGAGCGACGTCAGCACGACCGCGAGCCATCCGGCCCTCGAGCGCCTGGTGATCGTGCGCGTGGCCGTCGACGGCGGCTGCTGGCTGGTGGGTGTCGTGGTCATGGCCGCACGCTACGACGGCCGTCCAACCGCCGACATCGGGTGAACCCCCGTGCTCGAGGGGGGTCAGCTCTATGCTGAGCCACGACCGAGGGAGTTCGATGACCGATCTGCGACCCATGCCGAACACCGACGCATCGCCACGCGACGGGCGCACCCTGCGAGGGGCCCGCCGCATCACGATCATCGGCGTCATCGTCTCGGTTTCGCTCGCGGCAGTCATCGCCATCATCTCGGTGATCACAGGCGACCTCTCGCAGCAAGGCCCCGTCATCCTCACGACGCTGCTCGTGACCGGCTTCGGCCTCACGATGCTCTGCCACCTCGCCGTGGCGGGCCGCCCGGTGCGGGCCGTGAGCTTCGTGGGGATCGGCGCGAGCACCGTCGCCCTCATCGTCGGACTCACGCTCACCTGGGCATGGTCGTGGAGCGTCTACGACAGCGGCGTCGACCTGTGGCGCTGGTTCGGCGTCAGCGTCATCCTCGCGGTGAGCCTCGCGCAGGCGAACCTGCTCCTGCTCCTGGCCGGGCGCCGCCATCCGGTGGTCAGGATCGCGCTCGCCGTCACGCTCTGCGCCATCGCGGTGCTGGCGCTGATCGGCATCCTCCCGATCGTCAGCGACGGCGAGATCCCTGCGCCGGGCACCGAGGACTCCTACTTCAGGACCGCGATCGTGGTCGCCATCGTCGACGCGCTGGGCACCGTCGTGCTACCGGTCGCGGCGCTGTTCCTGCGCGATCCGGCGGCAGGCGCGACCGTGTCCGATGCCTCGGCCGCTCCGGAAGTCGCGGCGGCTCCGGATGCCTCGGCTGCTGCCGATGTCGCGGCCGCTCCGCATGTCGCGGCGGATGACGCGCTCGAGCAGCGCATCGAGCGCCTCGAGGCCTCGACGGGTCTCGGGCGCGACGCACTGCTGACGGCCGCGCTCGACACGCTGGAAGCCTCGCGTCCAGCGACGGATCCGAGCTGAGGCGGAGACCGCTCAGCCCGTCGGGCGAAGCGCCCGCACCGGGGCATCCGTCGTCACCGGCTCGTGTGTCGTGGTGCGGAACCGGCGCTGGTACTGCGACGGCGAGATGCCGAGCCTCGCGATGAACGCGCGGCGCAGGGCCTCGGCGCTCGGGAAGCCGGCGTCGAGCGCGGACTGGGCCACGGAGCATCCGCTCTCGAGCCGCGACCGGGCGAGGTCGAACCGCAGCCCGGCGACGTACTCGGCGGGGGAGGCGCCGAGCTCCTCGCGGAACAGGCGGCTGAGGTGCCGCACGCTCACGTTCGCGTGCCGGGCGAGTGCGGCGACGGTGTGGCTGCGCGCCGGGTCGGCGTCGATGAGGTCCGTGACCTGGCGCACGATGCTGTGGTGCGGCGCGCGCGCCCGCAGCGACGCCGAGAACTGCGACTGGCCGCCCGACCGCTGCAGGTAGACCAGCAGCAGCTGTGCGACCTCGCGGGCGACGTCGCTGCCGTGATCGTCCTCGACCATCGCGAGCGCCAGGTCGATGCCGGCGGCGACTCCCGCCGAGGTGGCGACGTCGCCGTCGCGCACGAAGATCGCGTCGGGCTGCACGTCGATGCGCGGATGCCGCCGGGCGAGGTCGTCGGCGAACTTCCAGTGCGTGGTGGCGCGGCGCCCGTCGAGCACGCCGAGCGCGGCGAGCACGAACGCCCCGCTGCAGATGGAGACGAGGCGCCGGCTGCGCGAGGCGAGGTCGGCCGCGGCCGAGAGCAGCGGATCGCGCACGAAGACCGAGGGCGACTGCTCGCTGCCCGGCACGACGAGGGTGTCGAGGTCGCCCGCGTCGCGCGCCGAGGCGTGCACCGAGACGCGGCCGCCGAGCGAGGTGGTGACGTCGTCACCCGTCGGCGACAGGAGGAGGATCTCGTAGCCGTCGACGGCCTGGTTCGCCTCGACGAAGACCTCGGCCGGCCCCACGTAGTCGAGCGCCTTCACCCCGTCGAAGAGGAGGAAGCCGATGCGGCGCCTGCGGCCGGCGGGGAGGATCGACACTGCGGAGCTCATGTCTCCCATCATTCTGGATTCTCCACTCCAATACCAGTCGACACGGCTTGTAAGCTGGTGGGATGGCCAGGCCACGAAGCTTCGACGACGACGCACTGCGCGCCGCGGCGCTGCAGGCGTTCTGGTCGCACGGCTACGAACGCACCGCGATCGGCGACATCGCCGAGGCGAGCGGCGTGGGCAACGGCAGCATCTACGGCGCCTACGGCAGCAAGCTCGGCCTCTTCCTCGTCGTCTTCGAGGCCTACTGCCGGTCGCGCATCGAGCTCGTGCGCACCGCCATGGCAACCGACGGCTCGGCGGCCGACGCCGTGCGAGCGCTGTTCGACGCGATCATCGCCGACTGCGCCAGCCAGCCCGGTCGACGTGGATGCCTCATGCTCAACAGCCTCGCCGAGTTCGRCGGACGCGAACCCCGCGTGCTCGAACTCTGCCAGCAGGCGACCACGGGCATGCAGGCCGCGATCGAGGAGCGCCTCGCCGCCGAGCGGGTCGCCGCCGACCGGGCGGAGCTCGGGCTGCTCGCCGCGCAGATCCTGCTCGTGACCCAGGGGCTCATCCAGGCGAGTCGCCTGCAGACCCCTGCGCCCGAGCTGCGCGCGGTCGCCAGGGAGTACGAGGCGCTGCTGCCAGTGGCGTGACGGCGTGAGCTGAACCTGTCCCGAATCGAGGGACGGGCGGCCGCTGCGGCGGGGCATCCTTCGCCCGATGCGCGCAGAGTGGAGAAGACCCATGTCCATCACCACGAACCGGGAGCGCGCATGCCCTTCTTCACCACGTCCGACGGCACCGACATCCACTATTCCGACTGGGGAACCGGCCAGCCCGTCATCCTCAGCCACGGGTGGCCGCTGAGCTCCGACGCCTGGGCGGTCGAGCAGAAGCTGCTCGCCGACCACGGCTACCGCGCCATCGCCCACGACCGCCGGGGCCACGGCCGCTCGTCGCGTCCGTGGCAGGGCAACGACATGGACACCTACGCCCGCGACCTCGCCGAACTCGTCGAGGCGCTCGACCTGCACGACCTCGTGGTCATCGGGCACTCGACGGGCGGCGGCGAGGTCGTGCGCTACGCCGCGCAGCACGGTGCCGGCCGGGTCGCCAAGGTCATCACCGCGGGCGCGGTGCCGCCCGTGATGGTGAAGTCCGACACGAACCCCGAGGGCACGCCCATCGAGGCGTTCGACGACATCCGCGCCAACGTGCTGAAGGACCGCTCGCAGTTCTTCCAGGACCTCTCGCTGCCGTTCTTCGGCTTCAACCGCGAGGGCGCCGCAGTCTCGCAGGGCGCCCGTGACGACTTCTGGCGCCAGGGCATGAACGCCGGCCTCACCGCCGCCTACGACTGCATCAAGGCCTTCTCCGAGACCGACTTCACCGAGGACCTCAAGGC
>NZ_JBFUCL010000225.1:0-6227 GCF_056405255.1 Agromyces sp. P1_H4
GTCGAGATGAGGTCGCCCTCGGGCTCGAGGTGGAGCATCCGGATGTCGCTGCCGTCGTCGATGAACATGCGACGACCCTAGCGTCGAGCGCCCGGTCGCGCACCGGGTACTCCCGCCGGGCCGCCGGGCGCGCCGGCCACCACGCCGCGCCGGCCACCGCGTCGCGCGTCAGCCGGCGTCGAGGCAGGTGACCTGATTGATCCAGCCGTACCCGTAGTCGTCGTGCCCGAAGACCACGACGGTCGCGTCACCGGCGGCCACGTCGTGCTTCTCCACGATCTCGGTGGAATCGGGCGCGATGGCGCTCGCGTCGTTCGAGAAGCCGAGCTGCACTTGCAGGGCCTCGCAGTCGGCCTCGGTGAAGAGGGCCGCCTGCCAGCAGCCCTGCTCGTACTCGCTCGGGCATTCGTCGAGGTACCGGCCATCGGCGTAGAACTCGATCGCCGCGGGGAACGCGAAGTAGGTCTCGTCGGCCTCCATCCGTTCGACGCCGGGCTCGTCGTCGTCGGCGTTCTCGGACTCGAGCGCGCGTGACGCTGATTCTCCCGCCTCGCCGACCAGTCGCAGCGCGCCGAGCGTGCCGAGCGTGATCAGCGCGAGCAGCGCGACGACGCCCACCGCGATCGCGGCGATCGCCCAGCCGGGAAGTCGCCGCCGCTGGGCCGGGACGGCGGCCGGGGCTCCCAGTTGCGCGTGCAGCGTCGCGCGGGCCTGCTGCAGGGTCGTCGCCCATTCCTCGGCCTGCGCGCGCCCCACGGGATCGGGGTAGAGCGACGGATGCCGCGCCGCGGACTCGCCCGCGAAGGCGCGTTCGACGAGCTCGGGGGTGAGTGGGGAATCAGGGGAGATGCGCAGCACCTGCCGCGCCGTGAGAGCGTCCACAGCGTGATCGTATGGCCTGCGGACGTCAGTCGTGCAGGATCGCCTGGAACAGGTCGTGGTCCTGCCAGCGGCCGGCGATCTGCAGGTAGCGGGGTGCGAATCCGATGCGCTCGAATCCGTTGCGCTCGAGCACGCGCTGCGAGGCGGCGTTGTGCGGCAGCGTCACCGCCTGCACCCGGTGCAGGCCGAGCTCGTCACGCGACACCCGGAGGACCTCGCGCACCGCCGACGTGGCGAGCCCCCGGCCGTTGCTCGCGCCGTCCACCCAGTACCCGAGGTGCGCGCTCTGGAACGGGCCGCGGATGATCCCCGAGATCGTGAACCGACCGATGATGCGCCCGGTCGACCGCTCCTCGAGCGCCAGCGGCAGGGACGCCCCGGCGACGGCGCTCGCGAGCTGCGCATCGAGGTCGGCGGCCTGCCCCTCCTCGGTGAAGAACGCGTCGTCGCGCACCGGCTCCCACGGGGTGAGGTGCTCCCGGTTGCGGTCGTACGCGGCGGCGAGGGCGGCCGCATCGCCGGCGTCGAGGAGGCGGAGCGCGACGTCGTCGGCGATCGGGACGGGACGGATCATCCTCCGATCCTACGAAGCCTGCCCGCCGGTCGGGTGACGATGTCGCCGGTCGGTGAGACGATGGGCTGGTGCCTGAGCTTCCCGAGGTGGACGCGCTCGTGGGCTTCCTCCGCGAGCGCGCGGTGGGTCATGCCGTCGCCGGGGCGACCGTCGCGGCGATCTCGGCGCTGAAGACGTTCGATCCGCCGCTGCAGCAGCTCACCGGGGCGACGATCGTGGCCGCGAGCAGGCACGGCAAGTTCGTCGACCTCGCGGTGGGCGACCTGCACCTCGTGTTCCACCTGGCCCGCGCCGGGTGGCTGCGGTGGTACGACGAGCTCCCCAAGACCGTCATCCGGCCGGGCAAGTCGCCCATCGCGCTGCGCGTCCGCCTCGACGACGGCGCGGGATTCGACCTGACCGAGGCGGGCACGAAGAAGTCGCTGGCGGTCTACGTCGTTCGCGACCCGGCCGAGGTGCCCGGCATCGCCCGGCTCGGCCCCGATCCGACGGCGCCCGACTTCACGCTCGACGACTTCGCGGGCATCCTCGCCGGCCGTCGCACCCAGATCAAGGGGCTGCTGCGCGACCAGTCGGTGTTCGCCGGGGTCGGCAACGCCTACTCCGACGAGATCCTGCACAACGCGCGCATGTCACCGTACGCGCTCGCCGCCAAGTTGAAGCCCGACGAGGTCGACCGCCTCTACCACGCGCTGCGCGACACGCTCTCCGATGCGATCGCGGCCGCGGCGGGGCGGCCTCCCGAGCAGCTCAAGGACTCCAAGCGCACCCGCATGCAGGTGCACGGCCGCACGGGCGAGGCGTGCCCCGTGTGCGGCGACATCGTGCGCGAGGTCATCTTCGCGGACTCGACCTTCCAGTACTGCCCGACCTGCCAGACGGGCGGCAAGCCGCTCGCCGATCGCGTG
The DNA here is from genome assembly GCF_056405255.1 of Agromyces sp. P1_H4. Taxonomy (NCBI): domain Bacteria; kingdom Bacillati; phylum Actinomycetota; class Actinomycetes; order Micrococcales; family Microbacteriaceae; genus Agromyces; species Agromyces sp. P1_H4. Next base: position 2,365 of record NZ_JBFUCL010000225.1, read on the forward strand.
CTCTCCCGCCTGCTCAAGTGACCCGGCTGCGCAGCGTCCGGCCGTGATGTCGGATGCCGCTGCCAGACTCGTCGCGATGACCGACGCACTCCACACCGAACGCCTCCTGCTCACGCCGCTCACCCTCGACCACCTCGACGACTACCACCGGGTCTACAGCGACCCACGCACCTGGCAGCACCTGCCGACCGGCCGGCACACGAGTCGTGGGCAGTCGGCGCAGGCGATCGAGCGCTCGATGCAGAGCGTCCGCACCTCGGGGTTCGGGCATTGCGCGGTCGTGCTCCGTGCGCCCGTCGGCACGCTCGGTCCGGGCTCGTTCGTCGGGTCGGCGGGCGCGTCGATGATGCCGTTCGGCGCCTGGAACCTCGGCTACCGGCTGGCGCCCGAGGCGTGGGGGCACGGCATCGCGGGCGAGGCGGCGGCGCTCTCGCTGCGTGCTGCTCGCCGGGCGCAGCCCGATGCCGCGGTGACCGCCCGCGTGCTCGCGAACAACCCCGCGTCGGTGCGCGTGCTCGAACGACTCGGGCTCGAGCTCGCCTGGCAGGGCGCGTCGAGCGATGCGCCGAGGGGTGCCGACGACACCACGCATCTCGAACGGCTGGTCTTCACCGACCGGCCCGTCGACGACGACACCCTCCAGGCGGTCATCGCACTGGGCTGACGCCACGCGCGTGCGAACGGGCGGCCGGCGGATCGGCCCGCCGCCCGCCCGTTCAGGCGTTGGTCGTCAGATGCGACGACCGGTCTCGGTGTCCCGGCGAGCGGCGGCGTCCGCGGCGGCCGTGCGCTCGTCGGTGGTCGTCGTTCGATCGTCGACGACCCGATCGTCGCGCACGGCGGCGTCATCGGCAGCGACGGCCGTTCGGTCGTCTGCCGCGACCGTCGTGCGGTCGGTGCCGGCAGCCGTCGTGCGGTCGGCGGCGACCGGGGCGGTCGTGGCCGCTCCGTCGCGCTCGCGGCGGTCGTCCGCGGCCGTCGCGTCCCGGTCGGACGAGACGTCGGGGTCGACCTCGTCGGCCTTGCGCAGGCGCTCCTCGGCCTCGGTCCGCAGCTGCTGGGCGTCCGACTCGTGCGCCTCGCGCTCACGCGACAGGCGCTCGGCCTCGAGCTGCGCCTGCATGGCGTTCGCCTCCGCCTGCTTGGCGGCAGCGTCGGCACGCGCGGCGTCCGCCTCGCGCTCGCGCCGCGCGACGTCCGACTCGTACGCGTTCTGCCGCAGCTCGGCCGCCTTCTTCCGCTCCGCCTCCAGATGGGCTTCACGCCGTCGCCGGCTCGTCATCAGCACCGCGACCACGATGATCGCGATGACGACGATGACGCCGACGATGATCCAGATGATGGTGCTGGTGTCCACAGGGAACCGCCTCCTCGAATCGGGTCGGCCCCAGCCAATCCATCGTGACGATGGTCCGCAATGCCTTGCGCTTCGGCATCGAGTGCGGGATCATCCCGCCGCGCGCGCGACCTCCGTGACATTCGCAAACCGGGGCTGACCTGCGAGAACTCCCTCGACCAGTCGCTCGAGCGTGGCGAGTCCGTCGGGTGAGGTGACCGATTCCAGGTGCCCTTGCACGGAGGCCACGCGCGGCGCACGGAGGGCGTGCACCACCCCGCTCGCGGCATCCGAGGCCACCTCGAGGCCCAGCCGCGGCGTCGTGGAGCCCGCGGGTGCGAGGGCTGCGAACGTGTTGTAGAACCCGATCGCGGCCGTCTCGCCGAAGACGTCGACCTCGAGCTGCACGCCCTGGCGCGGTGACGGCAACGGCGCGATCGGCAGCCCGGCGAGATCGGCGAGCACCTGGTGGCTCAGGCACACCGCCAGCATGGGCCGCCCGGACGCCAGTCGCGCCGAGATGAGTGCCCGAAGCCGTTGCAGGCGAGGATCGCCGGCGTCGCGCGGGTCGCCGGGGCCTGGGCCGAACACCACGAGGTCCTCGGATGCCTCGGCGGGCGCCTCATGCCACGGCACGACCCGCGCATCCACCCCCAGGTGCCGCAGCTGGTGGGCCAGCATCGTGGTGAAGTCGTCGCCGGCGTCGATGACGATGGCGCTCGCGGCGCGGGTCGGCGCCGGGGCCTGCGGGGTCCGCCAGAAGGCGGCGAGCCGGTCGTTGCGGGCGTCGAGCAGCGTGCCGAGGCGGTCGTCGTCGAGGGTGCGCCTCGGTGCGGCCACGCGAGGCAGTGCGCCGAGCGCGGTGAGCACACCGGCCGCCTTCGCGCGGGTCTCGGCGACCTCGCCGGCGGGATCGGAGTGCCGCACGAGCGTCGCCCCCACGGGCACGCGGACCCGGCCCGTCCCGTCGAGGTACGCGGTGCGGATGAGGATGGGCGCGTCGAGGTCGTGGCCGCCGCGGCGCGGGGTGAAGCGGGCGAGCACGCCGCCGTAGTAGCCGCGGGGCGTCGGCTCGTGGCGGGCGATGACCGCGCAGGCGTTGCCCATCGGCGAACCGGTGACGGTCGGGGCGAACATCGTGAGCCGCAGCACCTCTCGGGGGTCGAGCGTCGAGCKCCCCTCGAGCAGGTACTCGGTGTGGGTGAGGCGCGACATCCGCTTCAGGAAGGGACCGCGGATGCGGCCGCCGTCGGGGCACACCGCGCTCATCATCTTGAGTTCCTCGTCGACGACCATCACGAGCTCCTCGCGCTCCTTGACGTCGTCGAGGAAGGCGAGGAGGGCGTCGTCGTCGGGACCGCCGTCGGCGGTGCCGTCGCCGGCGTGCCGGAACGTGCCGCTGATGGGATTCATCGAGACGAGCCCGTCGATCGACGACACATGGCGCTCGGGCGTCGCGCCCGCCGCCGCGAGTCCGGGCGTGCTGATCGCGAAGGTCCAGTAGGCGCCGCGCTCGTGCTCCAGGAGCTGCCGAAGCCAGCCGAGCACCGCGGTCGCCGGCGCGGCATCCGTCGACCCGGTGAAGTCGCGCCGGATGACGAAGTTCGCGCCCTCGCCGCGCCCGATCTCGTCGTCGATGACGCGGCGCACCACCTCGGCGTAGTCGTCGTCGCTCACGTCGACCGCCAGGTCGGCGACGACCACCGGATGCCGCGGCAGCAGCTCGATGGCCTCGTCGACGGCGACCGCCTCCCGTTCCCGCACGACGAGGCATCGGATCAACGTGTCGTCGTCGTGGGCGGCGTACCCGCGTTCGCGCACCTGGCGGAAGGGCACGAGCGCCAGCACCTCCGCGTCGCCGAGCGGGATGTCGACGAGGCGATGCACGTCGACGACCTCGCCGACGAGCACGTCGAGGGTCGGTTCGTGCTCCCGCCGGATGACGGCGAAGGGAGGCGCCTCAGCGGCGGACGCGGCGAGGAGCGAGGAAAGCAGGCGAGTCATGTCGGTCTCCGGTCGGGCCCTCGGCCGGAGCATCCCGCTGCACACGCGAAACGACCGCCCTCGGGCGGTCGTCGTACGTCGAAACGCAGGGAGTCCGCCTAGGAGGCGGGCCACCAGGTGCGGATCGACGCGGTCATGTCGAGCACTCTAGGTCATGCCGCCGCTCGGCGCACCTGATCGGCGACGACAGTACGATGCGGTGGTGCCTGCAGAACCGGACCCCGCCCTCGTGGCCCGACTGCGCGCGGCGGGGTGCGTCTTCGCCGAGGACGAGGCCGCCCTGCTCACCGAGGCCGTCGGCGGACGACCCGATGCCCCGGCCGAGCTCGAGCGCCTCGTCGCCCGCCGGGTGGCGGGGGAGCCGCTCGAGCAGCTGCTCGGCTGGGCCGAGTTCGCCGGCCGCCGCGTCCTCCTCGAGCCCGGCGTGTTCGTGCCGCGGCGGCGTACGGAGGTGCTCGCGGGGGAGGCCGCCCGCCTCGCGCTGGCGGTGCACGAGCACGGGCGCACGCCGGTGGTCGTCGAC
>NZ_JBFUCL010000226.1:0-6204 GCF_056405255.1 Agromyces sp. P1_H4
GTGCCGGCCCGTTCAACGGGCCGGCACCTGCCTGGTTCGCTCAGTGCCGTCGAGCCGGCCGGATCCGACGCAGGACGAGGAACGCCGCACCGAGCGCCACCAGGAGCAGCGCGATCGTGGCGGTCGCAGTGCCCTCGACGCCGCTGTGCGCGAGTCCGGCGGACGCGCTCGACGAGGGCGGCGTCGTGACGGGCGGTTCGGTGCTCGGGAGTGTGACCTCGACCTCGTCCTCGTTGCCTACGACCGGCTCGCCGTCGGGGCCGGTCGCGGTCGCGCTCGCGGTCAGGTCGATGCGGCCGGCCGCGGCATCCGCCTCGGTCGTGATGTAGGTCGCCGTGCAGACGACGCTCTCGCCCGGTGCCACGTCGCCGGTCGGGCACACGATCGTGGGCACCCCACCGGTTCCGGTGAAGTTCACGCCCGTGATGCCCACGTCGCTCAGGGTGACGGTGCCGGTGTTCGTCACCGTGAAGGTGTACTGCACCGGCTGCCCGGCCCCGCTCACCACCGGGTTGTCCACGGTGATGTCGAGCTCCAGGGCCTCGACTCCTTCGACCTCGACCGTGGCCGGCTCGCTCTCGTCCGAGGTGACCGGGGTCTCCGACGGCGTTGCGCCGCTCGCCGTGGCGGTGTTGACGATGGGGTCACCCGCGTCGATGTCGGCCTGGGTCGCCACGTAGGTCGCGGAGCAGATCAGGTCGGCGCCCGGCGCGAGCAGCTCGACGGGGCACTCGATCGCCGATATCGCTCCGGTGCCCGTGAACTCGCCTTCGGCGACGGCAACACTGTGGAGCGTGACATTGCCGGTGTTGGTCACCACGAACGAGTAGGTGATCACCTGACCCGCCGCGGTCACCGTCTCAGGAGACGCGCCCTTCACGACGTCGAGGCCCGGCGCCTCGTCCACGGTCACTTCGGCCGTGGACTCGGGCGACTTGCCCGGCGGCGCGTTCGGCGGGGTGCTCGAGGCGGTCGCGGTGTTCGTGACGCCGCCCGCGTCGACGTCGGCCTGCGTCAACACGTAGGTGGCCGTGCAGGTGACGTCCTCGTCGGGTGCGAGGCTGGTCACGGGGCAGTCGATCCCCGAGATCGTTCCCGTCCCCGTGAACTCCTCGTCGTTCACACCGATCTCGGTGAGGGTGACGTTGCCGGTGTTCGTGATGAGGAACGAGTAGGTGAGCTCGTCGCCGGCCTGCGTGGCGGTCGTCGGGCTCACCGTCTTCAGGAGCGTCCATGCCGGTGCGGCCTCGATCGTGATCGGGAACTCCGACGGAGGTGCGCTCACCGGAAGCCCGACGGGCGTCGTCGCCGTCGCGTCAGCGGTGTTCGTGATGCCGCCCGCATCGACGTCGGCCTGGATGAGCGTGTAGGTGGCGGTGCACGTCACGTCGTCGCCGGGTGCGAGCGAGTCGACCTCGTCGGCGGGGCAGGTCACGGTCGGCGGGACGCCGTTGCCGGTGAACTCGAGCTCGGCGACCGCGACGTCGGTCAGGGTCACGTTGCCGGTGTTCGTGACCACGAACGAGTAGGTGATCTGCTGTCCGGCCTCCGTCGGGTCGTCGGGCGTGCCCGTCTTCACGATCGTGAGCGCCGGAGCCGGTGCGATCGAGATGGTCTCGGTGTCGGGCGGCGACGTCAACGGACCGCCGACCGGGGTGCTGCCACCGGCGGTCGCGGTGTTCGCCACGGACCCCCGGTCGACATCCGCCTGGGTCAGCGCATACGTCGCCGTGCACGTCACCGTCGCACCGGGCAGCAGGGTCGTCACCGGGCACACCACCTGGGACAACACGCCGGTTCCGGTGAACGCTGCGGCGTCATCCGTCACCGCGATGTCCTCGACCGAGACGTTGCCGGCGTTCCGCACCAGGAACGAGTAGGTCACCACCTGACCGGCCTGGGTGAACGGGCCGCCACTCGAGGTCTTGTCCAGCACCAGCTCGGGGTCGGCGTCCACGGGAATCGGCGCGTCATCGGGCGGCGACACGACCGGCGCACCGTTCGGGTCGGTGCCCGACGCGGTCGCCGTGTTGTTGACCCCGCCGTCGTCGATATCGGACTGCAGGACCGTGTACGTCGCCGAGCAGATCATCTGCGCCGTGGGGAGCAGCACCGGCGTGACCGGGCAGTCGACCGTCGGCACGGGGCCATTCCCGGTGAAGGTGCCCTCCACGACCTGCGGGTTCGCGATCGAGACATTGCCGCTGTTGGTGACCACGAAGGAGTACGTGATCTCGGCGCCGACGAGGAAGCTGGCGGCATCCGAGGGCGACGCGGACTTCACGATGGTGAGCGCTGGCGCCTGCGGCACCGGGACCGTCTCGACATCGGTCACCGGGGTCGGCACCTGGACCGCGGCGGCCGTGCCCGTGTTCACGACCTGACCGGCATCCGCCTCAGCCTGCGTCACCACGTGCGAGGTCGACAGCACGCAGACGCCCAGTCGAGGCACCGACGCGCAGGTCTGCGTGCCTCCGGTGAGCGAGTCGGACACGACGACGTCGGTCAGCGTGATGTCTCCCGTGTTCGCTGCGGTCAGCGTGTACGACAGGCTGTCGCCCACGCTCACCGTGCCCGAACCGTCCTCGTCGGCGTTGCCGGTCAACACCTTCACGATGGAGAGCGACGGGCTCTGCGGAACCGGCACGGTCTCCGTGTCGGTGACCGGCACGGGTGTCTGGGGCGACACGGCGGAGCCCGTGTTGACGACCTGCCCGGCGTCGGCCTCCGCCTGTGTGACCACGTGGGTGGTCGTGAGCACGCAGGTGCCGGCGACGGGCACGGTCGCGCAGGTCTGCGATGCGCCGGTCAGGGCATCCGACACGACGACGTCGTCGATCAGCACGTCACCGACGTTCGTCGCCGTCAGCGAGTAGGAGAGTGTGTCCCCAACGCTCACCGAGCCCGAACCGTCCTCGTCGGCATTGCCGGTCAGCGACTTGACCAGGCCGAGCTCGGGGCTTCCGGCCGTGTTCGTGACCGTGCACGTCACGACGTCGCCGATACCGAGCACGACGGACTTCGACGTGCCGGAACCGGACGGGAGCACCGTCGTGGAGGCGGTGTTCTCGTTCGTGCACGCCCACGACTCGACGTACTCGTCGAGCGGCGTCGAGCCCGCGCTGGGCGTCTCCGCGAGGGTGAACGGCTGCGAACCGGGCAGGAGCGTGATCGGCCCAGTCGTCGACGAGGTCGCGGCGCCGGTCGTCGCACTCCCGAGCACGGTTCCCTGCGCGGACGTGATCGTGGTGTCGAAGGAATCGCCCGGGTTCACCCGGCCATTGACCGCCTTGTTCAGTGTCAGCGTCGCCGTCTGGATTCCGAACACGGCAGCCTCGACGCCGGCACCGCCTCCGCCTCCGTCGGTCAGCGTGGTGAAGATGGCGGACGGATTCGTCGTGGAGAACACGGCGGTTCCGTATGCGCCGGGCACCGTCGGGGTGGTGCCATGACAGCGCACGACTTGGGTCCCGATGCCGGTGATCACCGCACCGCAACCGTATTGGGTCCGTGTGACCAGTGCCCACGGCGTGCCGTTCGTGTTGAAGACCACTTCCTCGTCGACGCGCGTCGACTCGCCGTCGCCCGACACCATGCCGAAGTTCGGCACCGCGACGCCCTGGGGGTCCCTCACCACGAAGTTGCTGATCCGGACGTTGGTCGACCCGACGGCGTTCCTGCCGATGATCGGTCTGCCGGTCACGCCGGGATAGACGCTCGGCCAGACGCCGGAATTGCTGCCCTGTGCGGAGACCGTGATGCCGCCCGCGTTGGCGCCCGACGTGTTGACGGTGAACGACGCGGTATAGCCCCCGGGGAGTCCGAGGCTGTAGGGCTGCCCTGCGGCCGAAAGGGCGGTCGCTGCGTTGAAGCCGGTGAAGTCGAGCCAGCAGATGGACGGAGCCTGGGGTCCCGCCGTGGCATAGCTGCACCCCGTGGCGGCCGCCGCTGCGACGGGTTCGGCGGCGATCGCCGCGAGCCCTTCGCCCTCGACGCTCATCGGCGCTACCTCGAACGGTGGCGTCTCGCCGTCAGCCGCGTCGGGCGCCGGCGCGTCCGTCGGCGGTGCCTCCGCCTCCTCGGCTCCGTCGTCGGTCGGCTCCGTGGACGGCGCATCGGTCGCCGGCGCATCCGTGTCGGGCGCGTCAGTGGCCGGGTCATCCGTGGCTGGGGCGTCCGTGGCCGGGGCATCCGTCGCCGGCGCATCGGTTGCGACCTCGCTCGGCGACGCGCCATCCGGCGGCGCCTCCGCCGACCAGGCGGCCCCGCCGCCCGACCACATGGCCGTGGCGAGCGCGAGGCCCGCCGCGAGCGCGGTGAACTGAAGAACCTTTCGGCTGCGTCCCCCCCGGGCACTACCGATCGTCCCTCGTGCGTGCATGACGGCCCCCTCACCGAGTGCAGCTGAGTACGGCTCACGCTAGCGCGCGGAGAGCATTCTCCGCTAGAGGTCCGCCGCCTGCTGATCCAGCGCCGCGCCGAGGTCCTCGCTCCGCATCCGCACGATCTCCCGCGACATCCGGGTGATCAGGTCGTACGGCACGGGCTTGGCATACGGGAAGTTCACCGTGTCCTTCTTGGAGCGGTGCGGTGCGACCTCGGCCTCGAGTGGGCCGTCGAACGCGGGCACCGGATAGAGGCCGACGTGCCGCTTCCACCCGGCGAAGTGGATCGCGTAGCGGCCGCCGAGCATGACCGCGCCCATCCCGTAGCGCACCTTCTCCTCGCCGCCGGGCACCCCCGCGTGGATCGCGGCCCGCACGCGCTCGAGCACCTCGCGAACCTGGGGCGGGAAGGACGCGACGTAGTCGTCGACGGTCTCGGGAGCGGCGGCCATGCCGGCAGTCTACGTCACTGAACCGAATGGTTCAATGACGTACCTGCAGCTCGTGGCAGCATGGTCGGATGGCGACTCCAGACCTCCGACTCGTCCCGAAGACCACCGAGCAGACCGCGGCCTGGCTGCCCGTCGCGATGACCGCCTACCAGCAGGCGCGGCAGCAGGCGGGCGAGGACGCCGAGCAGGCCGCCGCCGCCGCGCGCGCCTCGCAGGACCAGTTCTTCCCCGACGGGCGGCTCGTCGACGGCCACTTCCTGTTCACCGTGCAGGCCGACGGCGAGGACGCCGGCTGGCTCTGGCTCGGCCCGGTGAAGGACACGTCCACCTGGTACGTCTGGGACGTCGCCGTGCACGAGTCCTTCCGCGGCCGCGGCCTCGGCCGGGGGACCATGGCGCTCGCCGAGGAGTTCGCGCGATCGCAGGGGGCCACGACGATGCAGCTCAACGTGTTCGCCTACAACGAGCCCGCGATCGGCCTCTACGGGAGCCTCGGCTACGCCGTCACCTCGATGCACATGCAGAAGAAGCTCTAGGCGGTCACGCCGCTCGTGCCACCTTCGCCACTATTACGCCCCGGGTCACGCGCGGCTGACAGTCGCGACGGGCGTGGGTAGCGTCGGGGCATCCACCCCGAGATCGCCCGCGAGGAGCAGCCATGACGGCGACATCCGAGACCGGCCGCGACACCACGGCCCGCACGGCCGCGCGCGCCGACGCCTCGGCCGCCGCCCCGGTGGCGTTCCGCGGCGTGGGTCGCACCTTCGGGAGCGGCCCCGACGCCCGCATCGTGCTCCGGGACGTCGACCTCGAGGTCACGGCGGGCGAGATCGTCGCCATCCTCGGTCCGAGCGGATGCGGCAAGTCGACGCTGCTGCGCATCGCCGGCGGCCTCGACGCTCCGTCGGCGGGCGAGGTCGCGATCGATGGCACCGCGGTGGCCGCCTACGACCGGCGGTCGGCGGTCGGATTCCAGGAGCCGCGCCTCCTGCCGTGGCGCACCATCGCCGCGAACGTCGCCCTCGGCCYCCCCCGTGGCACGCCGCGCGCGACGGCCGCTGCCCAGGTCACCCGGCTGCTCGAGCTCGTCGGACTCGCTGACTCCGCCGGCCACCGGCCGCGCGAGGTCTCGGGCGGCATGGCGCAGCGCACCTCGCTCGCGCGGGCCCTCGCCCGCAACCCGGCCGTGCTCCTGCTCGACGAGCCGTTCGGCGCGCTCGACGCGCTCACGCGCCTGAAGATGCAGGACCTGCTGCTCGACGTGCACGCCGCCGAGCCCACCACGGTGCTCCTCGTCACCCACGACGTCGACGAGGCGCTGCAGCTCGCCGACCGGATCATCCTGCTCGGCCGCGACGGCGACGAGC
>NZ_JBFUCL010000227.1:0-6197 GCF_056405255.1 Agromyces sp. P1_H4
GCTCATGCTCGCGTCGGTCTCGGCCTACCTCGTCGGCGTCATCTACTTCACGCCCGAGCTGCGGGACCCGGGCATCCCGGTGCTCCTCACCGGCATGGTGCTCATCGGGGGCGTCGTGGTGCTCACCGTCGTCGTGCTGCGCGCCCTCCTGCGGCAGGCGAGCGTGCTCAGGTCCGACCTGGAGGACGTGATCTGATGGCGATCGTCGTGCGCATCGACGTGCAACTGGCCAAGCACAAGATGAGCGTCGGCGAGTTCGCCGAGCGCGTGGGGCTCACTCCGGCGAACATCGCCGTGCTCAAGAACGGCCGCGCGAAGGCCGTGCGGTTCAGCACGCTCGACGCGATGTGCCGGGTGCTCGAATGCCAGCCGGGCGACCTGCTCGAATGGGTCGACGAACCACCCGAAGCACCCGCGGTCCAGGCGTGAGCCTCGGGGTCAGTCGGCGCGTTCGAGCTGACCGATCTCCGCGCCGTCAGCACCTTCGACGGTCATGGTCGAACCCGAGATGGTGGCCTGGCTGAGTCCGGCGAGCCACGTGTCGACGTCCTCGCAGGCCTTCTGCGTCGAGGCCACCGAGCCGAAGTACACGATGTCGTCGTCTTCGACCTTCCATTCGCCCGAGAGCTGGTTGCAGCCGTCCGTGCCGGTCAGCTTCCCACCCTCATCGAGGGTCAGCGACGGGGCATCCGCACCGCTTGATTCGGACCACGTGCCGACGGCATCGACGGAGTCGTCACCCGAGGCCGCGCACCCCGTGAGCGCGAGGGCGGACAACACCATGAATGCGGCGAGAGTCGCTCGTTTCCCAGACATGCTCGCAGCATAGCCCGCAGCCCTCGCGTGGCGGCAGATGCCCGCGGGCGGAAGTCACGCCGGCCGGAGCAGGCCGTCTGCTTCGATCGCCGACCGCGAGAGCACGCGATATCCCTCCTCCTCGAAGAACACGGTGATGCGGTCGGGTTCGATGCTCATCACCCGGCCCTCGCCCCATGACGTGTGACGCACCTGCTGGTCCAGCGCGAACGACGCAGTGGCATCGGTGGCGTCGTCGGCGTCGGCCTGCTCCTCATACGCGGTGCCGCGGTCGCACGTGTCGCAGTTCCCGCACGGTGCGACCGCCTCCGCGCCGAAGTACTCGAGGATGACGGCGCGGCGGCAGCGGGTCGTCTCGGCGTAGGCACGGACCATGGCGCGCCGCGACTCGTCGATCCGGCTCCGTCGCTCGACGAGGTCGTCGACGATCTCCCGCGCCCGTTCCGGGGTGAGCGAACCGCGCGCGGCCACGCCACCGCGACCGGATCGGGCCGCGCCGCCCTCGACCAGCATGTTCACGATCGTGGTGACGGCGCGCAGGGGCAGTCGGAGCTCATCGGCCAGCGCGCGTACCTCGACGGGCCGGGGCGCTGCCGCGAGGGCTGCGGCGACGGATGCCACGCGTTCCGCCCTCGGCCTGCCCGACGCGAAGTACGCCCGCAGGCCGAGATCCTCCGGCCGGTAGTGCAGCACGGCGGATGCCGGTCGCCCGTCGCGCCCGGAGCGACCGACCTCCTGGTAGTAGGCGTCCAGCGACTCGGGGATGGCCGCGTGCACCACGAACCGCACGTTCGGCTTGTCGACGCCCATCCCGAACGCGCTCGTCGCGACCACGACGTCGAAGCCCGACGGGCCGTCGGCGAGGAACGCCTCGTGCACCTCCTGTCGCGCCCGCGCGGCCATCCCGCCGTGGTACGCCGCCGTGCGCAGCCCCTCCTCGCGGAGGCGGTCGGCCAGCCGCTCGGTGTCCTTGCGCGTGGCGACGTAGAGCAGGCCGGGCTTCTCGGCCGTGACCACGGACCGCAGGACGGCCTCCTCCTTCTCGCGCGCCTGCTCGTGGCGCTCCACCGCGAGGTGGATGCCGGGGCGATCGAAGCCGCCAACCAGGATGCGCGGCTCGCGCATGCCCAGCCGCTCGACGATCTCCTCGCGGACCGGCGCGGAGCCGGTCGCCGTCAGCCCCAGCACGCGGGGGTGGCCGAGCGCCCGGATCACCGCGCCGAGGCCGAGGTAGTCGGGCCTGAAGTCGTGTCCCCATGACGAGACGCAGTGCGCCTCGTCGATCACCACGAGCGACACGCCCGCATCGGCGAGCGAGGCGACGACCTCGGGCTTCGCCAGCTGCTCGGGAGCGAGGAAGAGGAACTCGACCTCGCCGTTGCGCACCGCCTCCCACGCGTCGGCGTTCGCGCCCGCGGCCCGGCTGGAGTTCACCGCGACGGCCTCGCCCTCGCCCTCGGCTTCGGTGATCTGGCGGACCTGGTCGACCTGCAGCGCGATGAGCGGCGACACGATGAGCGTCGGCCCGTCGAGCAGGTGCGCCGCCACCTGGTAGATGGCCGACTTGCCATAGCCGGTCGGCATCACGGCCAGCACGTCGCGCCCAGCGACGACCGCCTCGATGGCCTCGGCCTGACCCGGCTTCAGCCCGCTCCATCCGTAGACCGTGGACGCGACCGCGTCCATCCGCTGCCGGAGTTCCACCATGTCGACGTCGATCCCGTTCATCGGACTCATCGCACCACATGCGGCGCGCGCCCGCGGCATCCATCCACACCCCTTGACACCGGGACGCACTGCGACGCGCGACGACGCGCGCGTTCACATCCGACGCACAGCGGGCGTCGAGGAATAGCCTGACCCCAGCAACGCACCTCGACGTCGCCCTCAGAAAGGACAGTTCATGTCTTCGCCACAGTCCAATACGGTCTTCGCCGCGTTCTCGCTGGATTCAGCCGAACTGTCGAAGTCCGCGATCAACACGGTGCGCACGGCGCTTGGCGTCAGCGGCGCCGTCGCCCTCATCGTCGGCATCCTGATCACGTTCTGGCCGAAGAACTCGCTGCTCGTGATCACGGTGATCCTCGGCATCTACTTCATCATCGCCGGCATCGCCTACGCGGGCCTCGGCATCTTCTCGAAGGGGATCTCCGGGGGCGCGAGAGCGCTCGACATCATCCTCGGCGTGCTCTTCGTCATCGGCGGCGTCATCGCGCTCGCCAACGTGCAGGCCACGGCCGAGGTGCTCGCCGTGTTCTTCGGCATCCTCATCGGAATCCTGTGGATCGTCGAGGGCATCGTCACCCTCGTGCAGTCGGGCGATGCCCCGTCGCGCGGCTGGGCGATCTTCTTCGGCATCCTCAGCGTGGTCGCCGGCATCGTGCTGCTCTTCTCGCCGCTGTGGGGCGCGATCGTGCTCTTCATCATCGCGGGCATCAGCCTGATCGTGCTCGGCATCGTGCAGATCGTGCGCGCGTTCACGTTCGGCCGCGGCGCCACGACTGCCGCGTAGCATCCGGCGCACCTGCCGACGACGAAGGCCGGTCCGAAGCGTTCAGCGCTTCGCGACCGGCCTTCGCGTGTGCAGGGACGACTCAGTCTTCGCGGACGAAGCCCGACGTGTCGCCGACGTACCGGGTGTGCTCCGCGGGGATCGGATCGACGGCGGCCGCGGCCACCTCGGCGGCGAACTCGGACACGTTGTACAGGCGACCGGCGTCCTCCTTGCGCGCCGCGATGGCGCCGGGGTTCGCCCGCTCGAGCAGGGTCGCCGTGATCGTGCCCTCGATCATGTCGCCCGACACGACCACGAACTCGACGCCGGATGCCTCGAACTCGGGCATCTTCGCCCGCAGGGCGTCCTCGCCTGCGCGCTTCGAGAGGGCGACGGGCTCGTACTCGGGCATGGTGGGGGTCGTGCGGATGAAGTGGGCCTGGTGGCTCGTGACGAAGACCACACGGGCCCCCTCGGCGAGGTGGGACCGCGCGCCCTCGACGACGTTGACCTGTGCGTCGCGGTTCAGGCGCATGGCGTAGTCCTCACCCATGCCCGTCTCCATGCCGCCGGAGGCATTCAGCACCAGGATGTCGATCGGGCCGAGCTCGGCGACGGTGCGCTCGAACATCGCCGCGACCGAGGCGGGGTCGGTGAGGTCGGCGCCGACCGCGATCGCCCGACCACCGGCATCCGTGATCTCGGCGACGAGCTTCTCGGCACGCGGCGCCTTGCTGCGGTAGTTTACGACCACGCCCGCGCCCGCGCCCGCGAGGTAGCGGGCGGTGTCGGCCCCGATGCCGCGCGAGGACCCCGTGACGAGGGCGACGCGACCGTCGAGCGATCCGGGGGCGAGTGGGTTGGTCACGGCGGGACTCCTCGTGGCTCTTGGAACGGACTCTCGGGTCCTGGCGATGCGCCGAACCGAGACTATCAACTCCCCCGCGGCGGCATCCGCCCTGATAGTTTCGAAGGGGGCGCGTGCGAAGGAGACCGAATGGATGTGCTGACCCAGTACGCGTGGATCGTCTGGCTGGTGCTCATCCTCGTCTTCGCGACGATCGAGGTCTTCACGCTCGAGATGACGTTCCTCATGCTCGCGCTCGGCAGCGTCGCGGGCCTGCTGTCCGGCCTCTTCGGCATCCCGTGGTGGGCGCAGTTCATCATCGCCGCCGTCGTGGCGGTGGCGCTCATCCTGACCCTGCGGCCACCGCTCCTGCGCATGCTGCGTCGGGGCGGCGACCCGGCTCGGAGCAACATCGACGCCCTCATCGGCGCCGAGGGCAGCGTCGTGCGCACCCTGGGCCCCGCGGGCGGGCAGGTCCGGTTGCAGAACGGGGAGACCTGGACGGCGCGGCTCTCCCCCATCACCGAGCAGGCCGACGTGGCGGTGGGCGAGCGCGTGCTCGTCACCGGCATCGATGGCGCGACGGCCGTCGTCGTGCCCGTTGAGAGGAGCACCCCGCAGTGAACGGAATCGAGGTGAGCTCGATCATCGGCGTGGTGATCGTCGCCGCCATCACCATCTTCGTCATCGTGGTGCTCGCCCGGTCGATCCGCATCATCCCGCAGGCGTATTCGGGCGTCGTCGAACGGCTCGGCCGGTACCACAAGACCCTCATGCCGGGCCTGAACATCCTGATCCCCTTCATCGACCGGCTCCGGCCGCTCGTCGACATGCGCGAGACGGTCGTGTCCTTCCCTCCGCAGCCCGTGATCACCGAGGACAACCTCGTCGTTTCGATCGACACCGTCGTGTACTTCCAGGTCACGGATGCCAGGGCGGCGACCTACGAGATCGCGAACTACCTCGGGGCGGTCGAGCAGCTCACCACCACCACCCTCCGCAACGTCGTCGGCGGCCTCAACCTCGAGGAGGCGCTCACCAGCCGAGACAACATCAACGGACAGCTCAGGGTCGTGCTCGACGAGGCGACCGGCAAGTGGGGCATCCGCGTCTCCCGCGTCGAGTTGAAGGCGATCGACCCGCCCCATTCCATCCAGGACTCGATGGAGAAGCAGATGCGCGCCGAGCGCGATCGTCGTGCGCTCATCCTCACCGCAGAGGGCACGAAGCAGTCGCAGATCCTCACCGCGGAGGGTGCGCGCCAGGCCGCGATCCTGCAGGCCGAGGGCGATGCCAAGGCCGCGGTCCTCCGCGCGCAGGGCGAGGCGGAGGCGATCCTCACCGTCTTCGACGCCATCCACAAGGGCGACCCCGACCCCAAGCTGTTGGGCTACCAGTACCTGCAGATGCTGCCGCAGCTGGCCGAGGGGCCCGCCAACAAGCTCTGGATCGTCCCGAGCGAGCTCACCGAGGCGTTGAAGGGCATCGGCAAGGCCTTCACTCCCCCGGCCGCCCCCTCGACGGATGCCACGAGCGCGACGCCGGTCGACGGCGCACCGTCGACCGGCGAACCGCCCGCCGCCCGTCCCTGACCCGTGGCCTCGACCTACTTCGACCCGCCTGGGCCGCGCGTGCTCGCGCACCGGGGACTCGCGATCGATGTGCCCGAGAACTCACTCCTCGCCTTCGGCAAGGCCGCCGAGGCCGGCGCCGCCTATGTCGAGACCGACGTGCACGTGTCGTTCGACGGTGTGGCGGTGATCGCACACGACCCCACGCTGAAACGCGTCGCCGGGCGGGACGTGCCGGTCGCGAAGCTGACCATGGGCGAGTTGCGCCGGATCGACCTCGGACACGGGCAGGGCTTCTGCTCGCTCGAAGAGGCGCTCGACGGCTTCCGCGACGTGCGGTTCAACATCGACGTCAAGGCGGAGGGCGCGGTGCCCGCCACGGTCGCCGCCGTGCGCCGCACGACGGCCGCACGGCGCGTCCTGCTCACGAGCTTCTCCGATGCGCGCCGACGCAGACTCGGTGCGCTGG